>CAZKYJ010001152.1:0-1739 GCA_964556355.1 uncultured Verrucomicrobiales bacterium
CCATCATCCGGCTGGACGCCACCTCGGAGCAGGTCGAGATCAACATCCGCAACACGTTCGTCGCCGCCAACCCGGAACTGTACCTCCGGCTCAAGGCGACGGGCACCCCCTAGCCTTACCTCTGCGACGCCAGGAACACGGCCACCGCCAGCACGATCAATCCTAACAGAACCGCAAAAAAGATCTTCCAAGCACTTTTCGGATATTTGCCGGCCACCTTCCCGGTGTATCCGTTGACCACGGTGCGGTAGAGTTTTCGCCGGTAGTCGTAACTCACCACCCAGACCGGGACGAGGATGTGCTTGAAGGTTTCCGCCGAGTAGCTGGGATAGATCCGGAGGTTCCGGTAGGTATCTCCGGGCACGTCACCCGCCGCCAGGCTGCGCAGGACGGCCTGCATGGCTTGGCGCCCGCGCTTCGCCCCGTCCAGGAGCGGTACGGCATAGTGCTCCACCGTCCACCCCGAGACATAGACGGTGTCATAGGGGACGAGCTCCTTGGTGGGGAAAGGCTCGATCGCTTGAAGCTCGTCCGGCGGAAGGAAATGGGTCGCGGGGACCGCCACGTCGTCGAATCGGTAGTTCACCTGGCCCGAGGCCGGGGTCCAGCGCGTCCGCCTCTCCCGCCGGGATTTCCCGTCCGACCCTCGCACGGTGACGTAGTAATAGGTTCCCGAGTCCGCCTTCCACGGGCACTGCGCCTGCGCGTCGAACGTCCAGTAGGGCAGATAGATCCCCTTGATTTTCTCGACGAGGTTCTTCGCTTTGAGGTCACCCGGCGCCCAGAAACGGCTGCCCGCCCACTGCTTGACAATCTCGTAGGCCTTGGTCTCCGGGATCGCCTTCGGCAGGAGGCTCTCCGGCTTGATGACACTCCCGATATCGTCGTAGGCCACGATCTCCGGCGAGCCGCAGAACGGGCAGCGGTCGGCCACCGTCCCCTTCGGGCTTAGCGAGTCGGCGTTGCAGTGCCGGCAGTGGATCTTCCGCTGCCCCTGCTCGACGCCCTGGCTCGCCTCCTCGACGGTGCGCAGCGTCTGGTGGAGATCGTGCTCCTTGATCACCCCGTCCTCGTCAGAGACGGCGCTCCGCGAGTCGAGGACGAAATTGCAGTAGGGGCAGACCAGCGAGCGCTGCCGCGGACTCCACTCCGCCTTCCCGCCGCACTTCGGACACGCGCGGCTATCGATCGCCGACACCCGCGCCTCCGCCTCGGGCGGCAGGGATGGCGGGATCGGCGGCGGCTCCGTCCTCGGCTCGTTCACATTCTCAGCCGGCGAGGAACGCGTTCAGTGCGGGGCGCGGGATCCGGTACTGCGACCCGATTTTCTTCCCCTTGAGGTTGCCCGCTTCGATCTCGGCGATCACGTCGGCCGCGCTCACACCGAGGAGCTGCGCCGCCTCCTCCGGATCCAACATTTCGGGAATCCCCACGGCGGCGGCGGCACCGACCGGGGCGGCGGCGGCACCCCCGCCCATCAGCGAGGCGCCCTGCTGGTTCATGAGCTGCTGGGCGATGCCAAACCCGACCGCGAGTTCGCTGGCCATCCCCGCCGCTCCGCCACCACCCGGGTTCTCGAAACCCTGCGCCATCTGGTACTTCACGTACTCGTTCATGTCGCCGATCGCCCCCATGCTCGAGCGCTTGTCGATCGCCTCCTCCACCTCCGGCGGTACCGAGACATTCTCGACGATGAAGCTGGCGATCTCCATCCCGTACTTCGCCGCCATCACCGGGTT
>CAZKYJ010001153.1:0-1735 GCA_964556355.1 uncultured Verrucomicrobiales bacterium
GCCCTCCGCAACTACGCCCGCGGCAACCCGAGTTCGGAGAGCTTTGCGTTCCTCCAGTCAAAAGCGGAAGAGTTGGTAGCCCATCCCGAGTGGAGCAAGGCTCCTTCCGTCGGCTTCCTCGAAGCTTTCGACGTTTTCGCCTACGCGGGTGCCACGGGATCGACCCCGATCTTGGGCACGCTTGTGGCCAACAAGTCGCAGGAGGGTCGCGCGGCAGCGCACGCCGCCTACCTGACGATGGACCGCCTGACCATCGATGCCCCCGCCCCCATGATGGAACAGCTTCTAACATCACCAGAAATATCTGACGCCCGGGGGGAGATGGTCGGCAATTTCTTCGCCCGGGCGGACATTCGCCACGACGACCAACGAGCGCTGGTGGAACGGTATCTCCTCGACCCGCGGAGGACCGAATCCGAACTTCGCGCGTTCGCCGGCGTCTACCCGAACGCGAATTTCGTCGTCTCCAAAAACCTGCTCACCGGCAACGCCAGCCTTAGCCGCGACCAGATCGTCGCGCGTGACCAAGGGGCCCTCGGGATCGTCGGCGTCTGGCTCGACGACCCGAAATTCGAGCCCGTCCGGCCGCACATCGAAACCATGCACCGCCGGTTGAGCACCTTCGTCAGCCAGGCCCAAGCCAACCCTCCAGAATAATGTACGCTCGAATCGCCAGCCTGCTTCCCGTCGCGCTGGCCCTCATCGCGGGGGCGGTCGCCCAAACCACGCCGGCCCCCAACCCGGACCTCGACATCTCGGTGGATGGCGCCATCTCGGCGATGGTCGAGCAGCCGGACGGCCGGATCATCGTTGCCGGGAACTTCTCGAAAGTGAACGGGATCCCGCGCCGGAACCTGGCGCGGGTGAACGCCGACGGGACCGTCGACCGGTCGTGGCACTGCGTTATCGAGGAACCGAATTCGGTCCAGGTGATGCGCGTCTTCCAATCGTCGGTCATTATCGGGGGAACATTTTCGGAGATCGATGGCACCCCAATCCCACGGCTGGCGAAGGTGTCCCTCGCCACCGGGGACGTCGATCCCTTGTGGAAGCCGATATCTGGCACCCGCGCCGATTTCGTCACGGACATCGAGGACATGGTGGTTCTCGGCGAATTTCTCTACGCCGTCGGGCTCGCTCCGGAAGCGCTCTCCGACCCGCGGGGCGCGGTGAAGATCCGCCTCTCCAACGCCGAGGTCGATGAGGAGTGGAACCCGAGGTTGAATTTCCTCGACCCGACGAGGGGCCGGGTGCGCGCCCTCGTCCACGACGGGCGAGGAATGCTGTTCCTCGGTGGGGATTTTGACGCGGCGGACGACGAGCAGCGTAGCGGCCTCATGGCCATCGGAACCGACGGCACCATCGACCCCGAGTGGAGCCCCAAACTGACAGGAACCAGCGGGGCGGATCCCGTAGTGATCGACATGGAGACCTTCCAGGATTCGATCTACATCAGCGGCCGGTTCGAAGAGGTCAACGGGAGTCCGTTTGTCGACCTCGCTCGGGTTTCGATGCGGGACAGCGGAGAAGTCAACCTCAACCTCCCTCCGGTGGGAGGCGCGACGGAACTGGCCACCGACAGCCGGCATGTTTACGTCTTGGCCATCCCCGTCGACGACGCCCAACTGCCGCCGCCGTTTGGCACGTTCACCACGCGGCTCGGGGAGAATCTCGCCCAGGCCTACGCGCGTTTCGACCACGAGAACGGCCTGCTGGACGGCATCTGGGATGTCAC
>CAZKYJ010001154.1:0-1734 GCA_964556355.1 uncultured Verrucomicrobiales bacterium
GCCGATCTTGGACAAGGACGAAGAGCGCGCGCGGCAGCTCTTCGTCCGGGCGATCGAACTCGACCCCGGCTACTCGATCGCGACGCTCGAATCGAACGGGATCCCCATTCCCGAAGTGGGAAAGTAATGCGCGGGGGAGCCTAGCCCTCGGTCAGGCGCTTCCGGTTCGCCTCCTTCCAGCGATCTCCCAATTCATCGACCGACTTTCCCGTCCACTCCTCCCAGAGTGGTGCGGCGTAGCTCCCTTCCCGGAGTGCCGCGTTGAGCTTGGGGACGATCGCGGGATCGTGTTCGCGGGTGACCCAGTCGAGGAAATTGGCGGTGATGCGGTAGCTCGAATCGTAGCGGGCACCAAGGAAGTTGCCGTTGGTGATTTCGGCTCCCCGGCTCTCCGGCTCGTAGAGGAACCACCGGACGTAGTCGGCGATGCCCTCGACGAGCCAGCCGGGTGTGGGGTTCTCGCGCGAGCCGCGCCGGTACTGCTGGACGACGTGGACGAGTTCGTGCACGACGGCGCCGCGCGCCTCGCGGTCAAGCTGGCGCGGGAACCATCCCGCGTTGAGGTTCACCCCCGCCCCCCCGGCGGATGCGGGAATTCCGCCCATGTCGTGGCGGTACCTCAGCGTGACGTCGTCCGGCGGGCTGTAGCCATCGCTCGGCAGGAGGGCGACGATCTTGGGGTACCACTCCTGCACCACCGGTTTGAGCATCTTCTCCGACCATTCGGCCAGGTCGGGCGCCTCGCTGGCATTGATCGTAAACCTGTATTTCTCGCCGTCCGAGGTGAAGGGGATGAAGATCGCCTTCGCCGGGGTGGTGTCGGTCGCGATCAGCTCCGGGCCATCGGCATCGATGACATCGATCTCGCTGAAAAACGTGTTCCCGAAAGGGTCGTTGTCCTGGGTTCTAGAGATCGCGAATCGGAGATGGCGGTAGGTTCCAAGCTCGCCTTCGGGATCGGCGATCATGACGGCGTGTCGCCCCGGCTTCGGCCGGGTGTCGACCGCGGCGAGGAGCGTCCACTCGCCGGGGGACGATTCGTCGGCTCCGAAGACGGAGTAGACCTGTGGTCCCCGGTCGCCCCGGTGCCACGAGTAGGTCGTGATGCGGGCGATCTCGATTGCCGCGCCGAGATCGATAGAGATCTCACCGCCGTCGGTGCCCTGGGCGAAAAAAAAGTTGGCCGCGGGTTGGTCGCTGGTCGTGGGCAACTTCCCATCGTGGAGCACTTCGAGATCGCCGCCGTTGCGGTCGCGCTCCCCCACGGTGGTACGGAAGATCGCCCCGGTGGCTGCGTCGTTGGTGGCGGGTGGGGGCACGGACTCGAATCCGAATCCGGACTCCGTGGTGACCCGAACTTCGCCGGGCGCGGATCCTGCCAGGCAGCCGAGCAATGCCAGGGCGGCTTTTCTCACAGGTTCTTGAGCTTGATGTTCCGGTAGGCGACGTCGTGCCCGTGGTCCTGGAAACCGATGTGACCGGAGCGGGGCATGTCCTTGAGCGCGGTGTTGAACTTGTTTTTGCTGCCGTCGGGGTTCTGGTTGGCGGTCGTCCAGTCGTCGAGATTTACGTCCTGTACTTTCTGGTCGTTCATCTGGACGACGATGTGCGGTCCACGGGCTTCGATCCGGAGGGAGTTCCACTCGCCCGCAGGTTTCACCGCCATGACGGCGGCCGGCCTCGCGTCGTAGAGCGCGCCGGCATTGTGCATGCCGGGTTCCTGCCCGGCCGAGT
>CAZKYJ010001155.1:0-1732 GCA_964556355.1 uncultured Verrucomicrobiales bacterium
CGCGGTTCGAATTTCATCCCGAGGCTGTTCTCCCACGGCTCATCCCTGACTGGCGGCGCCCAGTAGGCGAGCTTCTCGTCGACGACGACCTCTCCACCGGGCGGGATGCGGACGCTCACCCCTTTGTCACGGTACTTGTCCAAGCGGAGGACGTAGGCGTGAGAGCCCGGCGCCGCCTTGGCGAGCTCGAACGGGGTCACTCCGACCTTCTTGTCGCCCTCGAACACTGTCGCCCCGCTCGGGGAGGAATCGATCCGGAGGATTCCGGGAGCCAGCCGCTCGACCGGTGGGGCGACGACGGCACCACGAACGGACGCGGCCACCTCCGGGGGCGCCGTCAGCAGCGTCGCACGCCCCTCGTTCTTCCAGGCCACGATCAGCGCGGCCGCCAGCGCCGAGAGCACGGGCAGGGCCAGGGTGGCGGGGAAACGCATCGGCCGGAGTTGGGTATCGTTGATCCCCCGGATGGCCACCGCCATGTCGGCCGCCGACTTGAACCTCTTCTTGGGCGACGGCGCGCACGCCTGGCAGACGATCTCGTTGATGGCGATCCATTTCTCGCGGTCTTTCGGCATGCCCAGAGCCGTCGGCAGCTCGGGGAAATTCATGCGGTCCTTGCCCGTCGAAATCTCGTAGAGAACCATCCCGAGGCTGAAAACATCGGCCTGCGGCGTGCCGGGCCCTTCGGGTGGCACGAACCCTTCGGTTCCGACAAACGTGCGCTGCCCGCTCGCCGCGACGAGCCCGATGTCGGCCAGCTTGGCGTGGCCGTTGACAAAGATGACGTTGGACGGCTTGATATCCCGGTGGGAGAGCCCGTGGACGTGCAGGTGCTCGAGCGCGTCGCAGATGGCCGCGGTGCTTTCGACGCATTGCGCGATGCTGAGCTTGCCATGGGCCTGGATGTCGGAACCGAGGGTCCGCGGGACGTACTCGGCGGGCACGATATCCTGGCCGGCCTCCTGGTCGTCGGCCAGCTCCATCACGCAGTAGTAGAAGTTGTACTCGAGGTTGCGCCCGACATGGAGGATGTCGACCAGGCCACGGTGCGTCCGGGAAATCGGTTCGAAACTCTTGATCCCTTCGAACTCCCGCTCGAAGGTCTTATCCAGCTCGAAGTCCCCCCGGTGAACAACCTTGATCGCGCGCATGGCGCCCGTCACCCCCCGGGCCATCCAGACCTCGCCGTAGCTCCCCTTTCCGATGCAGCGCAACACCTCGTGATCCGGGATCGGTGGCGGCTCGTGCCGGAATGCGAAGTCCGAACCGCGCCCGTGCGAGCCGCTGCTCCCGGCGGTACCGCCGGTACCCGTGCTCCCCTCCCGAGGCCGGAACCCGAGCCCCGCCCCCGCCGCACGTGGCCCGTCGCTAGATGAGCTGCTTTTCAAGGCCAGCAATCTCCTTTTTGATCAGGCCGCCCACGCGGTGCTTTGCCAAGTAGACCTGCGCCATGCTGACGTCCAAAATCCGGGTTACCTTCTTGGCATCCCAGCCCTTGATGACGTAGGCGTCGAAAATCTGAAACTGCTTGGGCGACACCTTGGTTTTTACGGTATTGACCGCCCGGTCGGCAAGGTTTTTTTGCCACTCGTACTCCCAGACGCGGTCGAGCGCCTCGCCCTCGGGATCCGACACCCGATCCAACGCGTGGGTTTTTTCGTCCTCGTCGCTGCCGTAGGGATTGACCATCGCGGTGTCCTTCGCCCGCTTGCGCAGCTGGTCGGCGATCCTC
>CAZKYJ010001156.1:0-1730 GCA_964556355.1 uncultured Verrucomicrobiales bacterium
CGGTATGAAGTGGGAGTTCACCCGCGGCGCGAACGGCGCCGTAAAGTACGTCATCTGCAATGCGGACGAGGGAGAGCCCGGGACCTTCAAGGACCGGGTCATCCTCACCGAGCGACCCGATCTCATGTTCGAGGGCGTGACCATTGCCGGCTATGCGGTCGGTGCCAGATACGGTATCGTCTACCTCCGAGCCGAGTACGAGTACCTACGCCGCTTTCTCGAGGATGTCCTGGCCCGGCGCCGTCGGGACGGCTTGCTCGGCAGAGAGATCTGCGGCCGAGAGGACTTCGAGTTTGACATTCGCATTCAAATGGGCGCTGGTTCCTACGTCTGCGGAGAGGAAACGGCGTTGATCAGTTCCTGTGAAGGATTACGGGGAGAGCCAAAGACCCGGCCACCGTTTCCGGCTCAGAAAGGCTATCTCGGGCATCCTACCACGGTGAACAATGTCGAGACATTCTGCTGTGCGGCCCGGATCATCGAGAAAGGCGCAGGATGGTTCTGTCAGCTCGGCACCAAGGCAAGTCCCGGTACAAAGCTACTCAGCATATCGGGTGACTGTATGAGTCCCGGGGTGTACGAATTCCCCTTCGGTGTTCGGTTGAGTGAGGTCTTGAAGATCGTGGGAGCCAACGACGCCGTGGCGGTTCAGATCGGCGGGGCCGCCGGGCAAATGATTGGCCGGAGCGATTTCGAACGAACCATCTGCTATGATGACCTCTCCACCGGCGGCTCCCTCATGGTCTTCGGCCCCGAGCGCAATGTCATCGAGATCGCGCGGCAGTTCATGAGCTTCTTCATTCACGAAAGCTGCGGCTATTGCACTCCCTGTCGGGTCGGCAATGTACTTCTCAAGGAGCGTCTGGATCGGATTGTCGGCGGCAAGGGGCAGCCCGAGGATCTCGAATATCTGGAAGGGCTCGGTGAGACGATCAAACTCGCCAGCCGGTGCGGCCTGGGGCAAACGTCGCCCAACCCGGTGCTGTCGACTCTCAAGAATTTTCGGGAGGCCTATCAAAAGCTCGTACACACCAGCACCGAGGTTCTCCAGCCTTCTTTCGACCTCCAGGCGGCGATCAAAGAATCGGCGGCCATAGCCGGTCGCGATCGGGTTGTGTTTGAGCGAGAAAGCGTGGAGTAAGGCGCAAATGGCTGGGGAGCTTACCCTCGTCATCGACGGCGCCGAGGTCCGGGCAAATCCGGGCGAGACCATCCTGTGGGCGGCGGAGAAAGCGGGCATCTACATTCCCCGCTTGTGTCATCACCAAGACCTCTTGCCTCACGGTAGCTGCCGGATCTGCACTGTTCTGGTGAACGGGCGCCCACAAACCGCCTGCACGACTCCCGTCACCCCCGGGATGATCGTGGTGGCTTCGAGTGAACAACTCCTTCAACTTCGGCGAAATCTCATCGAGATGCTCTTCGTGGAAGGGAACCATTTCTGCATGTTCTGCGAAAAGAGCGGTCATTGCGAGCTGCAAGGCCTAGCATACCGATTCGGCGTCACGGCGCCGAAATATCCCTACCTGTTTCCGAAGCGGGAGGTGGATGCTTCCCATCCGGATGTCTTCCTTGACCACAACCGGTGCGTCCTCTGTGCCCGGTGTGTGCGAGCCTCGCGGGAGCTCGATGGAAAGCACGGACTCGGATTCGTGGGACGCGGACCGGACAAACGGCTGACCGCCAACGCCCGAAGGGGCGAACTGGCGGGGACGGATATTGTGGTCACC
>CAZKYJ010001157.1:0-1720 GCA_964556355.1 uncultured Verrucomicrobiales bacterium
CACGGCGGCCACCGCCTCATGGGCGACGGCGTGGTCGGAGCTGAGCCCGGCGAGCCTCTCGACCAACATCCCCCCATCGGTGGCGAAGACGCCGTCGAACTCCGGGCTATTGCTCGTGAACATCGCGCGCATGGGCGACGGGGCATAGGTGTCGGGGAACACATCGGGGAAACGCTCGACGAAGGCGTCTCGCAGCGCCGGGAATTCGACCCCGACGAAATCGCCCCGGCCGTCGGGCTCCCGCCCCGCCGCCACCAGCAACGAGCGGAGCAGCTGCTCGGCGGTGAGCGCCTTCGGCTGGGCGCAGGCGAAGCTCCCCTCCTGCGGACGCTCCCCCTCCGGCGTGGCCGCCAGCTGGTAGGCACGGCTCGAAGCCATGGCCACAAGCAACCGCCGCACGTCGTAGCCGTGCCCGACGAAATCTGCCACCAGCCAGTCCATGAGTTCCGGCTGGCTGGAAGGGTGGGTCGAGTCAATCCGGTCGACCGGATGCACCATCCCCCGCCCGAACATCCAGCCCCACAGGCGGTTGACGATCGCCTCCGCGAAGGCATCGTCGCCCCTCACCCCCACCTCGACGAGCGCCTGGCGCCGGGAGAACTTCGGGACGGGCACCTCGGCGACCTTCGGGGGACGCTTTTTCTCATCCTCCTTCTTCTCCGGCGCGAGCAGTTCTTCGGGAGGCGCTACCAGGTAGCGGTCCATCGATTCCTCCGTCACCTTCTCGGGTTCGGCCATGGTCTCACCGCTGAGGAAGGCGAGCTGCATGTCGAAGCTCTCCCCCTGGATATTCGAGTAGCGCTCGTAGCCACCGGAAGCACGCTCCGCGACCGCCAGGCCGTCGGGACCCTCAACCCGGTAGCTGCGATTGAAGAACGCGACGAGACCCCAGAAGTGCGCCTGCTTGATCTCCGGCGCCACCGGGTGGTCGTGGCACTGGGCACAGCGGACGTCGCGCCCGAAGATGGCCGGCCCGATGGTCCGCGCGAGTTCCTCGTGATCCTCCCGGTGCTCGAGCTGGAACCACGACGCGCCCCGCTCGACGGCATCTTCGCTCGGCCGAGCCAGAATCAGCTCCTCCACCACGCGATCCCACCGGCGGTTCTCGGAAAACGCGCGTTCCAGGTAGCCGAGCCATTGGCGCTTCTCGCGATCCGCCCGGTCCTTGCCGCGCCCGGACTCGCGCCCTAACAAAGCAACATTGAAGACTTCGGCAAAATGCCGCGCCGACGCGGGGGTTCCGGCCAGCGCCGCCGCCAGGATGCGCCGTTTGTCGGGCGCCGTGTCGGCGAGGAACGCTCCCGATTCCGCGGGCGTCGGGACCCGCCCCACCAGGTCGAGATACACGCGGCGCAGGAATTCCGCGTCGTTTGTTCGCTCCGCGAGCGGCAGGCCGGCGGCCTTCGCCAGAATCAGTTGATCAATCCGATGCGACAACGGCACTGGCTCCGCTGCCGAAGTGATCGGCGAACAAAGCCCCGCGACGAGCAGGAAGACGCAGATGAGTCGCAGCATCATCATGAGATTCCGGGCTGAATGTTCCGTGGAATCGAAGATCAAAGCTCGTCGATGTTTCCCGAAACCCCGCTGTGGATCAACTCTGAATTGAGAGATCGGACGCAGATCACCACAGTGTCGATCTGACGGCCCGCTCCATTCGGGACCAGACGCATCCGGTTTCAGCAGCAGGACAAAGTGATGGTTCATCCAGTTCGATACG
>CAZKYJ010001158.1:0-1713 GCA_964556355.1 uncultured Verrucomicrobiales bacterium
CGGTCAAACCGCCGCCCCGCACGCCGGTCGCTGATCTCCTCGACCGCTTGACATGACCACCGCCATCCTCCCGGCCGATCACGACGAAGCCCCGTACCAACCGCACTGGCTCAGCCGGTCCGCGTTTTCTGTCGCCTCCGTCAGCCACATCCTCGGGCAGCTCAGCCTCGGGATTTCGCTCTACTACCACAACTATTGGCTGGCCGTCCCGCTCGTGCTCCTCGTGAGCCATTTCATGCACGCCGCGCTCATCGGCTTCCACGAAGCCAGCCACGGATGCCTCAAGAAGAACAAGCGCTTCAACGAGATCGAGGGACTCATCATCGGCACGCTGAGCTACATGAGCTTCACCCTTTACCGGGCGGCTCACCAGACCCACCACTCGCACCTCGGGACCGAGCGCGATGTCGAGCTTTGGCCCTTCGTGAAAACCGACGTCTCCCGGGGAGCCCGCATTTTCGCCGCCGTCGTCGAACTCTCTCTCGGTGTCTTCTTTACGCCGTTTCTCTTCGCCCGCGTTTTCTTCGAGAAGGACTCGATCATCCGCTCCCCGAAGGTGCGTCGCCGGATCTGGAAAGAGTTCATCGCCATGGCCGTCTTTTGGCCGCTGGTGATCGCCGCGGTCGCCTACTTCGACGCCTGGCGCTACTTCCTCTGGATGTACGCCATCCCCGCCCTGATCGCCGGCAACCTCCAGAGCTGGCGCAAATACATCGAGCACGTGGGACTCACCGGTGCGACTATCCGCAGCGGCACCCGGAGCATCGTGGCCCACGATCCCATCGGAAAACTGGTCTCGTTCACGCTCCTGCACGAGCCGTTCCACGGGGTGCACCACCTCCATGTCGGGCTCACCCACGCCGAGCTCCCCGGCAAGGCGTCGTCGCTGACCCCCACCCGCGAGGACGAGATCGCCCCGTTTCCTAGCTACCGTCACGCCTTCGCGCACCTCCTCAAGACGCTGCGCGACCCGAAAGTCGGCCCCCAGTGGCGTGAGCGCTGACGATGGGAGGGGGATCGCGCCGACGGTTTTCGATTGACGGCACCTCTGAAAACGGCTATGGAGACGGCCCTCTCGCGGCCCTTGTCGCCCGAGGGACGACCTGACCCACCAAATTTAATTCAGTACCGACGATCGCCATGGCCACCACGAAAGAGCGCAACAAGAACCTGACCCGTCCCCGCAAAGGCACCGGAGCGAAAGCCCGCCGCCTCCGCACGCAAAGGCGGCGCCTCGTGGCGCTGGGCCTCGACGAGGCCGCCGTAAACCGCATGACCTCGCGCGAGGTGCTCGACAAGCTGAAGCGCCCGAAAAAAGTGGCCGAAGAGGTGGCTGCCGCCCAGGCGTAGCCCGCCCGTTCAGCTTCCCGTTGCAGCTTGGGGCTCCACGGCTCCACCAGTCACGACTGGAGGGTCGCCCCGCCTTTGTGGGCTATCCCGCGTGGTGGGTCCGGTTCCCGCCGCTACCGCACGCCGTGCGGCGGGCGCATCTTGTGCCAATCGGTGCTCTGTTCGTAGGCGTGGGCGACCTGTAGGAGGGTCGCCTCGCCGAGCGGCTGGCCGAGCAGCTGGAGTCCCACCGGGAGGGTGCCCCCGGCCGCGAATCCGCAGGGGACGCTGATGCCCGGTGTCCCCGCGAGGTTCGCTGCGATGGTAAAGATATCCGCCAGATACATCTGGAGCGGATCATCGGATTTTTCGCCGAGCGGGAAG
>CAZKYJ010001159.1:0-1709 GCA_964556355.1 uncultured Verrucomicrobiales bacterium
GAGCGGAGCGACCGACACGTTCGGATCCGTCGCCACCCGGGGCGCGGACGACGAACTCATCCCCCACATCGGAACCTCCATCGGACGCCGTAACCCGCGGCGTTCCTACGCGGTCGATTTCAAGGTCGATCCGAGCCTCGACGAGAGGGCCGCCAAGCGCGCGGCCTACAATATCTATCTCAAAAAGTACCTCCGGTGCATCAAGGGGATCGACGACAACCTCGCCCGCCTCTTCGCCTATCTCGAGGAATCTGGCCAGATGGACAACACCCTCATCGTCTATACGGGTGACCAAGGCTTCATGCTAGGCGAGCACGACTACCAAGACAAGCGCTGGATGTACGAAGAGTCATTGCGCATGCCATTGCTCGTCCGCTACCCTGAAGCCATCCCGGCGGGGAAGCGCAGCGACGCCATCATCGAGAACGTCGATTTCGCCCCCACGCTGCTCGCGTTCGCCGGCGTCGAGACCCCCGGCTACATGCAGGGCCGGAGCTTCCATTCCATCCTCACCTCCGGCGGTGCCGAACCGGATGACTGGCGCGAGGCCGCCTACTACCGCTACTGGATGCACATGGCACACCACGACAACCCGGCCCACTTCGGCATCCGCACGAAAACCCACAAGCTCATCTTTTACTACAGCCTTCCCGAAGAGGAAGGCAGCATGCGCTACGACGGCCCGACGCCGCCTGGCTGGGAATTGTACGACCTTGTAAAAGACCCGAACGAGACGGTCAACGCCTACGACGACCCCTCCTACGCGGGGATCTTGGCCGATCTCAAAGCCCGGCTCGCCGCCAAGCGGATCGAGGTCGGAGACACCGACGAGAAGACCCCGCATATTGCCAGGCAGGTCGCGGAGTTCTGGGATTTCGATGAGGCTGACCGCGCCCGGGCGGCCCGGATCTCCCACGAGTTCTTGCAGCGGCGACTCGAGTCGCTCAAGCCCAAGGCGCCTTAGGTGCCGGCGAGATAGGCGTCCCGCAGGATCTGGATCGTGTGCCGGATGGGGATGGGCACCCCCGCCTGGGCGAGGTGGGATCCGATCTGCGTGAGACAGCCGATGTTGCCCGTCGCCACGACGTCGGGAGCCAGTTCCGCTATCCTTCGGGCTTTCTGGGAGCCCAAGGATGCCGCTATCTCCGGCTGGTCGATATTGTAGGTTCCCGCCGATCCGCAACAGATGAATCCGTCGGGTATCTCGATGACTTCGACACCCGGGATCCGGGACAGCAACGATCGCGGCGCATCGCGGACCCCTTGGGCGTTGGCCAGATGGCAGGCGTCATGATAGGCAACCCTCTGGCGCCTGCCGCCATCCGGAATCGGCTCGAGGACACCAAGCCGCCCGAGATAGACCGAGATATCGCAAGCGAGGTCGGCGAAAGCCCTGGCCCGCGCCTCGTCCTCCGTGCCGGCGAGGATCAGTGGATATTCGTGGACCCCCGATCCGCAGCCGGCGGCGTTGGTGATGACGGCATCGACGTCGGTGGGGAATGCCGAAAGGTTCACGCGCGCAAACGCCTGCGCCGCCGGGAGGTTTCCGACGTGCCAACTCAGCGCGCCACAGCAGCCCTGACCCGGCGGGACCACGACCTCGACGCCGTTGAGGCTCAGCACGGCGACGGTCGCCGCGTTGATGTCGGGTTCGAGCACCTGCTGCGCGCAGCCCGACCGATACGCGACCCGATGTGGCGCCCGGCATC
>CAZKYJ010001160.1:0-1707 GCA_964556355.1 uncultured Verrucomicrobiales bacterium
GGCTTGCCCCCTTCTCGCCGTTTGATCAGCAAGTTGCACATTCGATTGATATCAACCGGTGCCTCAGGTACGAGGATGAAATCGGCCGCTGTGGCCACTACCGCGTAGCAGGCGATCCACCCGGCGTGGCGGCCCATCGTTTCGATGACCATCACCCGCCGATGCGACTCGGCCGTCGTTCGCAGCCGGTCGACCGCCTCCATGACGATGTTGATCGACGTATCGAACCCGAAGGTGACGTCGGTGCTGCTCAAATCGTTGTCGATTGTCTTGGGGACCCCGATCATGGGGAGCTTATGGTCCTGGAAGAGCCTGTTTGCAACGCCGAGTGTGTCGTCACCACCAATGGCAATCATCGCATCGAGGCGCAACTCGCCGAACGATGCCATCAGCTTTTCCAGATGGCCGTCGCCCGAGTAGGGATTGGTGCGAGAAGAGCCGAGAATTGTGCCGCCGCGATCGATAATTCCGTCGGTCGTGTGGGGAGTCAGTTCTACGTAATTGCCGTGGATCGCTCCCCGCCATCCTTCCAGCAGGCCGATCGTCTCGCCCGATGCGTTGTGGACGGTCCGCACAACAGCCCGGATGACCGCATTCAGCCCGGGACAATCGCCACCCCCGGTTAATACGCCGACTTTCATTGCCCGTTTCCCGTCAGAATGCCTAACGAGCGGACAAGAGACGTGCTGGCCATTCTACTCATCCGTTACTCTTCGTGTGGTTTCGGCATCTCGACCGCACGCTGCGGTCGCTTTCTTCGATTCGCGGACTCGCGCGGTTGCGGCGAATCCGTATTCATTCGCGGTGGAGACCGTTCCTTATTTTAACCACCACCGGGATCCCCGCGCCCAGCACAATTCTTGACGGCGAAGGAAGAAACGCCGCTCACGTCTGGTGTCGTCAATCCGGCAGCTCCGGCAGCTACGGCTGATTGCAGGCCGATAAATCGGTATCGGACGAATGTTCACTGAAAGGTGCGCTCGACAAACGTCGTGTCGACCTTGCCGTCGAGGAACGCCGAGTGGTTCACGATTTCTCTGGCCAGGGGGATCGTCGTCTTGATCCCCTCCACGACGAACTCGTCCAATGCCCTCCGCAAGCAGGCGATGGCCTGGGCCCGTGTGGGGCGGTGGACAATCAGCTTTCCTATTAGTGAATCATAATACGGGCTGATTGTGTAGCCCTCATGCGCGTGGGAATCGAACCGGACTCCCGGCCCCCCAGGCACGCGAAACTTAGTAATTCGACCCGGAGAGCCGCGAAAATCGTTGTCCGGGTCCTCGGCGTTGATCCGCACTTCGATGGCGGATCCGTTGCAGGGGATCAACCGCTGCTTGAGCGCCAGTTTCTCGCCCGAAGCGACCCGAATCTGCTGCTCGATCAAGTCGATCCCCGTGACCATCTCCGAAACGGGATGCTCAACCTGAATGCGCGCATTGACTTCGATAAAATAGTACTGGTTGTCCGGATCGACCAAAAACTCGACCGTGCCGGCATTTGTGTACTCCGCTGCTTTCACCAGCCGGACGGCCGCCTTGCAAATGTCTTCCCGGACCGACAGCGGAAGTTCCGGAGCCGGGCTCTCCTCGATGAGTTTTTGGTGCCGGCGCTGCAGCGAGCAGTCCCGCTCCCAGAGGTGAACCACGTTGCCGGAATTGTCCGCCAAGATCTGCACCTCCACGTGCCGCGGATTCTCCACGTACTTCT
>CAZKYJ010001161.1:0-1706 GCA_964556355.1 uncultured Verrucomicrobiales bacterium
AATAAAGCCTTCGAGGTGACGGATACGGGTTTGATGGCGCATCTTCCGCAAAGCTTTGGCCTCTATCTGCCGGATGCGCTCGCGGGTGACCTCGAATCGTTGACCGACTTCCTCCAAGGTGCGGGGAAAGCCATCGACGAGCCCGAATCGCTGCTCGACCACATCGCGTTCGCGTTCGGTCAGCGTGTCCAGCACGTCTTTGATCTTGCCTTTGAGAATATTGAAGCTGGCCAGGTCGATGGGGTTGTCGGCCTGCACATCCTCGATGAAATCACCGACGCTCGTGCCGTCGGCGTCACCGACCGGGGATTCTAGGGAGATCGGCTGCTGCGCCATCCTCAGAACCGAGCGCACGCGCTCGGGGGGGAGGTTGATCTCGTCGGCCACCTCCTCCATGGACGGCTCGCGCCCGAGCTCCTGCACGAGCTGTTTCTGGATCCGCATAAGCTTGTTGATCGTCTCGATCATGTGCACGGGGATGCGGATGGTGCGCGCCTGGTCCGCGATGGCGCGCGTGATCGATTGCCGGATCCACCACGTCGCGTAGGTGGAAAATTTGTAGCCGCGTTTGTACTCGAACTTCTCGACCGCTTTCATCAACCCCATGTTGCCCTCCTGGATGAGGTCGAGGAAGGAGAGGCCCCGGTTGGTGTACTTCTTCGCGATCGAGATGACGAGTCGGAGATTCGCCTCCACCATCTCGGATTTCGCGGCGATCGCTTCGGCGAGGTGCATTTCGAGCTGGCTGTGAATCTCGCGGAAGGTGGTGCGGTCGCACCAGAGGAGATCCTCGAGGCTCTGGAGCGAGCGCATGGCCAACTCCGCTCCGCCGGCTTCGGCGGCGCGGGTTTCGAGACCCGCAATCTGGAAGGCGTACTCACCGGCTTCGGCGGCAAACTCCTCGCGAACCTTCTGCTTGAAGTAGAACCGCCGATAGAGGCGATGGAGGTCGGTCAGCGCCTGGGAGAACACCGCATCGGGTACCTCCTGCCCGTTCATTCCCGCGTTCCTGATTTCTTGGTAGGCCGCCGCGGCCACGTCGCGGGCGACGGCGAGCTGCTCGCAGAGTTTCGGGAGCGCTTTGAAATAGCGCTCCCGGTTCTCCGATTTGCTGTCGGTGATGACCCGGTCGAAGCGCTCTCCACCGCCGAGTAGCTTGTTGGCGAGGGTGAGGTAGGCGTCGGGGGTGCAGCCCAGGCGCTGCACGAGATTCTCGATCGCGCGTTCGGCCTTTTCGATCCGCTTGGAGATGCCCACTTCCTCCTCGCGGGTGAGGAGGGGGGATTTGGCCATCTGCCGCATGTAGGTGCGGACGGGGTCATCGAGCACGTCAAGCTTCGAGCCGTCGCCGTCGGCAGCCGCATCGATCTCGTCGATCTTCCCGGGTTCGTCGTCGCCGTTCGCGCCCGGAGCGGCGGACGCGTGGACAAGCTTTCTCGCGGCGCGCGCTTTGCAGCGTTCGATCTCCGAGCTATCGATCACCTCGTACTCCATCTCGCGGAGGCGGGTCAGGATGGACTCGATATCCTCGGGATCGACGACGTCCGGCGGCAGGTGCTCGTTGAGGTCATCGTAGGTGATGTAGCCCTGATCCTTGCCGAGCTCGACGAGGGCGCGGAGCTTGGGCGCCAACCCGGAACCCTCGTCAGCGATGGGCGCTTCACCCACGACCGCCGGCGGGCGCTTGCGCGGGCGACCGCGCCGAC
>CAZKYJ010001162.1:0-1704 GCA_964556355.1 uncultured Verrucomicrobiales bacterium
CGATGGGGATGCCGAAGCGGTTGGTCAGGTTGGCCATCGGGTTGCGCGCCCAGGCGTAGCGGTAGTGTTTGGGCTCGGCGAGGTGGGGGCTGGAGAGGACGAGGGCGTCGCGCTGAAATTTGGGGCGGTTGCGGTCGTCGACCGAGCCGTCGGAGTAGTGGGCGATCTCGGCGGGGAACCAGCGGCCATCGTCGCCGGCGATAGCGAAGCCTAACATTTTGCCATCACTCTCATCGGCCGTCCTGATCTCGGTGTCGAAGGTGAGACGGATGGTGCCTTCCTCAAGGTGGGTCTCGGTGATGGAGGGCGGCTGCCAGTAGAGCTGGGCGTCGCGCCCGGCGAAGGCTTCGTACTGGGTGGCGAGCGCCCACTTGGCGGCGCGCTCGCCGACGGGGACCTTGATCTGGGGGTGGTACCAGCTTTTGCGGAGATCGAACGAGCTGACGAACCCGATGGTTTCGTCGCCAGCTTCGCGGAGTTGCCGGTAGGTCTGGTGCTGGGCCTCACGGATGAACGGGCCGGCGTCGTACATGGCGCTGGCGAAGTTCTCCCCGGTCTGCGGATCGCCCGCGGTGCAGAGGGAGATGATGCCGAACGGGAGTTGGGGATCGGCAAAGGCCTGCCGCCAGGCGCCGATCAGGTGGGGAAAGACCTGGCGGTACATCTTGCTGCCGTCAGAACCGTTGAAGCAGTTGTTGTAGCCCTGGTGGAAGACGGCGCCTTTGACGGCCAAACCTTCGAGAGGGCGGATCATGCTGGCGTAGCAGTAGCCCGGCCGGTTGCGATCGGCCACCGGACCCGGGCGCAGATCGCTCGGCGGGACGCTGTCGGCCGGCAACGGGTCGCCACGTCGGGCGCGGTTCTCCTTGTTGCGCTGGTAGTTGGCAATGCGGGATTCGAGGTCGGCCTGAGGGTCGTAGGCGGCGATGCGGTCGGCCCAGTCTCGTAGGAGGGCCTGGGTCTCGGGGGCATCGATTTCACCGATGACGTCCTGGGGCGTCCACGTTTCGACGGTAGTGCCGCCCACCGAGGCGTCGACGAGGCCGATGGGGACACCGGTGGCCATGGCCAGGCGGCGGCCGAAGACGTAGCCGATCGCGGAGAACTCGCGGACGGATTCGGGCGTGCAGATCTCCCAGTCGCCCTTGGCGAAGTGGCGGCCCGACCAGTCGCTCCACTCGTCGAGGCGCTCGAAGCCTGGCACCGGATCGAATCCTTTGCCCCGGGGGACGGTGAGGAGGCGGATCTGGGGGAAGTTGGCGGAGACGATTTCGAGCATGCCGTCGTCGACCTTGCTGATGGGGAACTCCATGTTGCTCTGGCCGCCGAGTACCCAGACGTCGCCGACGAGGACGTCTTCCAGGGTGAGGGTCTGGCCGGCGCTGCTCACGGTAAGGTCTCGGGGCGCCCCGCTCGCCGGGGTGGCGGGCAGGGTGGCATTCCAAGACCGGTCGTTCGCGGCGGTGGCCGTGGCGGAGTTGCCGGCGAATGATACGGACACCGGATCGCCGGGGGAGGCGGCCCAGCCGCGAAGGGTGATCGGTTTGTCGCGCTGGATGACCATGTGGGACTGGAAGACGTTGTGCAGACCAAGGCCACCGGGAACGGCGGGGGCGCGGACAAAGTCCTCGCCGCGGACGGGGGCGTCCTGGGCGGGCGAGAGGCCAGCCGCGAGGAGCGCGAGGGCGGTGAGGAAAAGGGACT
>CAZKYJ010001163.1:0-1702 GCA_964556355.1 uncultured Verrucomicrobiales bacterium
CCCTGGTCGGAGTTCGTGTAGTAGGTCATCGGGTGGCCGCCGTACGGTTGCCAGCCGTCGACGGTGCGGCCCTGGCCGTTCGACACGAAGGTGAGCGGGCCGGAGGCGTGGGCGACCACCGAGGACGCTACCGTGTCCGGAAGGCGGCTCATCGCGCTGATGACCGCACCGATGTTCGCCGCCTGCGCCGCCTCAGTATCGCCCCAGTCCTGGCTGCCCAGCACGATGCGGACGCCGTGGGCATCGCTCGCCTGCGCGGCCAGAAGCTCCGCTTCGGAGGCGAGCGGCGGCGCGGGAGCGGGCTCGACGGGCGTCGGTCCGGCTGTCCATGAGCTGGCGGCGGTCGTGGGGTCCTGGACCGTGGACGAGGTTGGCTCAGAGTCGGCCACCGCCGCCGTGATCTGAATATCCGACGAAGCGTCGGACCCCTCCTGGAACGCGGTCTCGCCGGGATCGGCCGTCGGTTCGGCCCGCAGGCGACCCATGCCGCTCTGCATCGGGCTCTCGGCGGGGGCCGGCGCCGGCGCGTCGGGCTCATCGCCGGAGTAGGACCGGGCGGCGATGGTGCCCACCACGGCCAGGACCGCGGCGGACGCGACTGCCAGCGCCAGTGCGATGTGCCATATCCACAAAGCGGAGCGCCGTCCGACGACCTGTCCGCCGTTGCGGCTGAAGCCGCTTCCGTTCCCGTACCAGGTGGGATGCTGGCCCCCGGCCATTCAGTGTTCCTCCCTTTTGGGCTCGTCCCGGGCTCCGGCGCTGGCGCATCCGCGGGTCTCGGTTCCGCTGCCGTCTTCGTCGCTGCTTGAGTCGGCGGCCTTCGGGAGAGCCGTATTCTTTTGGGGTGCGGATGGAGGCCTGTGACCTCCAGTTCAAAGGTAAGACAACCGAATCTAAACGTCAGTTAACGGACGGTTAAGGTTCGTGGCTATTCAGCAAATTGTGAGGCCCAATCGCTAACCTGTTCTCGCCGGCCATCCGCTCCCGATATGATGCGGGGAGTCCCAGCCGGGCACATCTGGGCCGTCGACATGGATCGCGCCAATCTCACTCTCCTGGCCGAGGGTTCACGGCCTGCCTGGCAGCCCCAGCCCTAGGGGCGGACCCTCGGGACGTTAGGGAGTCTCCTTAGTGTCGCGGTCTTCTCAGAGGCGCTCATTAGCGGCTTCCATCCGTTAGACTGATGGCGTGGGATCGTCCAGATTCAAGGCTTGGAGAGGCCCAGTCCTGGCAATCGCCGCGCTCCTGTTCGTCACGGTTGGGGGTCTTGTGGTCGGCGGGTGGTGCTACGCCGATCAACTGAAGGATGGAGCCCTCGAGCCCGCCCGCGATCCCCCAACCTTCGACCTCCAGGTAATCGGCCTAACGCGCGGACATATCACGCTGCGTCCCTTGCGAGGAGCGGATGAGCAGGGCGACTGGACAAAAGCCGGCCAGTACGGATTGGAGTGGAATGCCGGCTACGCCCAGGTTGGCAGAATACTAGAGTTGGACAGCCAACACGTGATGCGTGAGTTCGTTCCTGTCCATGGTGCGCCCGAGGTCGGAGAGCTTGTTCGTCTCGATAGCTTCGCCTGGCCGGTCGACCCTCAGCTGGCCTTTGGCATCCCGTTCGAGGAGGTGAAGTTCTCTTCGCAGCTCGGCGACTTCCCGGCCTGGTTCGTAAGGGGTTCCCGGGATACCTGGGTTATCTTCGTGCACG
>CAZKYJ010001164.1:0-1701 GCA_964556355.1 uncultured Verrucomicrobiales bacterium
TGTTGGGGTGGTCCACCACCGCCAGCGCCTGACGCTCGGCCTCGAAACGGGCCAGCACTTCCTTGGTATCCATGCAGGCCTTGATGACATTGAGAGCGACCATGCGCCGGATGGGTTCACTCTGCTCGGCCATCCAGACGATACCGAATCCGCCTTCGCCGATCTGCTGGAGCAGCCGGTAGGGACCGACCCGGTCGCCCTCCTTTTCGGTCGCCGTCGCCGTCGGTGGCGACTTCGAACCCGATGAGGTGGTCGCCTTTTTTCCCGAGGTCTGTCCGGAGCCGTCGGCGGCGACCGTCGCGTCGTCGCATGCCCCGCCGAAGAACGAATCGGCCCGCTCCGCGTCGACCAGGACGCGTTGCACCTCCAGGCGCAGCTCGGCGTCCTCCCCGCAGGCTTCGGCGAGGTAGGCCTCGCGGTCCTCCGGAGGGAGAATGGCGGCCCTGGTGAAGATTTCTCGGACTTGTGGATTCATCTCAACAGGGACAAGCGTGAAACGCCCGAAAGAACCAACACCCGATCATCATTTTTTTCACTTTTCTCCGAGGGCCTGGTAGAGCCACACCTTGGCGGCCGCCCAGTGGCGCCCCACGGTCATCTCGCTGACCCCCAGCAGGGCGGCGATCTCGGCCTGTTTCATGCCGCCGAAGAAGCGCAACTTCACGATGCGGGCGTCCATCTCGTTCTCGGCTTCGAGCTGGTCGAGCACCTCGTGAATCTCCAGGAGCCGGTCGTCCGGGAGTGAAGAAGTCACCGGCAGGTCGTTGTCCTCCAGCGGCACCGCCGCCTCTCCACCCCCACGCTTTGCGCTCAACCGCCGCCGCGCCGACTCCACCAGGATGCGCCGCATCGCCTCGGCCGCCATGCCGTAGAACTCGCCCCGGTCGCGCCACTGCCGGGGAGCGTCCCGCTCCAGCCGCAGCCACGCCTCGTGCACCAGGGCGGTGGCGCCGAGGGTATGCCCGGCCCGCTCGCTCCGCATCCGGGACCGGGCGATCTTCCTGAGCTCCTCGTAGAGCACCGCGAACTGCTCCGCGTCGCGGGCGTCGGGCGAGTCGTTCAGCCAGCGGGTGTGGTCGGCCATCGTCGTAAGATGATGCTCGGCTCAAGGCGCGAACGCCAGCCTATTCCGGACCGGAGCTACCGGCTGTTATTTCGCCCGCTTCTCCTTCACTGCGGCTATTTCCTGGCGCAGCGCCTTCTCCTCGTCCTTGCGGCCGGCGGCTTCGTAGGAGTTTGCGAGACTTTCCATTGACCAGAGCGTTGCGGTGTGCTCCGGGCCGTTGACCTTGCGGGAAAGCTCCAGCACCTCCTCCTGCATCTCGAGCGCTTCCTCCTTGCGTCCGGCGTCGCGGTAGGAATTCGCCAGATTGCCCATCGCCCTGAGCGTCATAGGGTGCTCCGGGCCGAGCACCTTGCGGCGCAGCGCCAGCACCTCCTCTCGCATCTTGAGCGCCTCTTCCTTGCGGCCGGCGTCGAAGTAGGAATTCGCCAGGTTGTTCATCGAAATGAGCGTGGTGGGGTGCTCCGGGCCGTTGACCTTGCGGTCCAGCGCCAGCAACTCCTCGTGTATCTTGAGCGCCTCGTCCCGGCGGCCGGCATCTTCGTAGGAGTTCGCCAGGTTGTACATCGAACTGAGGGTATCGGAGTGCTCCGGTCCGAGCACCTTGCGGCGCAGCGCCAGCACCTCCTCGCGCATCT
>CAZKYJ010001165.1:0-1699 GCA_964556355.1 uncultured Verrucomicrobiales bacterium
GCCTACGCGGCCGCGCTCGCGATCGACTCGAACGACGAAAGCTCCCCGACCATCGCCATCCCGCTCGATGTCACGATCCTCACCGTCGGGGTTAACCTGCTCGGCAATGCCGATTTCGAAGCCGACACCAACTCGCTCCCTGCGTGGGGCGTCAACCAGGTTGACCCGGACGGCGACACCGTCCTGGAACCCGGTGCCTTCGCCGACGACGGGATCACGCCGGGCTCCATCACCGCCGCCTATCTCATCCGCCTGGGCCGACTTTCCCAAAACCTCGCCGGCACGCTACCCGACTGGCAGCTCGAGTTCTCGTTCCAGGCGTCCGAGACCATCGACCGTGCCTTCAACCTCCTCGTCCTGGCACCCGGAGCCCAGATCAACCTCCGCTACCAGGGCGCTGGAGCGGGCGGGGCCAACACGTGGAATGCTTTCACCAATGCCGACCAGTGGGGAACCCCACTCGCCCTCGGGGCCGTCGAACCCGGAGCGATCTACCGCCTGCGGCTGACCGGCCACGGGTGGGGCGGAGGCGACCCGACCTACGACCTCGAGCTATCGGACGCCAACGGAACGGAATTCACCAGTGCCGCCAACGGACTCGCTCGCTACCAGGGCACCGGCGTGACCGCCCCCCCGACGTCGATCGCCTTCACCGCCGAATTTGGCGACGGCCCGGGATTCGCCGTCGATGACGCGTCGTTCGTCAACAGCCTCCCGGCGGAGATGGGGAACCTCACCATCTCCAGCTTCGGCTACGATGCCGACAGTGATACCGCGACCGTGGTCTTCGCCGCCGAGATCGGAGTCCGCTATCTCATCGAGGGATCCGACGATCTCGTCACGTGGTCCCCGTTGCTCGACATCGTGGCCGACGAGACCGAGGAGATATTCACCGAATCCGATGGGGACTTCCCCCTGCGGTTCTATCGGCTGAGCCGCCCCTAGCAACGAACCTCCCCAATGACCCCTCTCCCCGTCCTCCTCCTCGCGGTCGCCGGAGTGCCCGCCATGGCGTGGGCACAGGCGCCGATTGCCAACGGCGACTTCGAATCGACGCCCTTCGATGCGGGATGGACGAACATCGGTGCCGTCCCAACCCCGGGCTTCGCCCCCGGTTCGACGGCGGGCGCGCGGTTCACCGGGAGCGGGCAACGCCTCAGCCAGGCTGTGGGCTGGACCGCCGAATGGTATCTCGACTGCTGGTTCATGGTGCGGCCGACGCCCAATCGGCAATTCTCGCTCATCGTCAGCGCCGGTGGCGGCACGGCGGTCAACCTCCGCTACCAAGGTGGGTGGGACACCTTCTCCGGAGCCTGGGTTCCCGTCCCCGGGCTCGGCAGCGTCGCCACCTCGATCGACCTGAATGCCGACGGCGACCTCGACGACGACGGCGAGACCAAAAACGTCTACCGCCTCCGCATCACCGGAAACAATTGGGGGACGGCGGCGGCGAGCTACAACCTCGCCCTCTCCGATGCCAACGGGACCGAATTCACCACCAGTGCCACCGGGCTGACGGGGTATCAGAACGGCGGCGCGACCAGCTCGACACCCAGCGGCTTCACGTTTGGCACCGAGTTCGGGGGCAACCCCGGGTTCTGGATCGACGACGTCACCACCCACGACGACGTGCCCCCCACCCCGCCACCCGCCGTCGCCTTCTTCGTGTCCGATACCGACAACCTATTGCCCGGGCAGA
>CAZKYJ010001166.1:0-1696 GCA_964556355.1 uncultured Verrucomicrobiales bacterium
TGTCGGTCTCGATTTCGGCGATGACGTCGCCGGGCCTGACCTCGTCGCCCTCTTTCTTGAGCCACTTGATCAGGGTTCCCTCGGTCATGGTGTCCGAGAGCTTGGGCATTTCGATAAACGTCGGCATGGGATCTAGCAGATGGAGGTGACTTTGGCGATGATGTCGTGGGCCTGGGGGAGCTGGATTTTCTCGAGCGGCATGCTGTAGATGGCCGGGGCGTCGATCGAGGTGACGCGGAGAACGGGCGCGTCGAGCGAATCGAAGGCCTGCTCCATGATCATGGCGGAAATCTGGGCACCGATGCCGCAGAACGGCTTGTTTTCCTCGATGTAGACGGCGCGGTGGGTCTTGCGCACCGACTCGAGGACCGTCGTCTCATCGAGTGGGCGGATGGAGCGGAGATCGACGACCTCCGCGCTGATATCGTGTTCCGCCTGGAGTTTTTCGGCGGCCTCGAGGGCGGTGATGACGGCTCGCCCGTGGGCGATGAGGGAGACGTCCGTCCCCTCGCGTTTCACGTCGGCGCTGCCGAGCGGGATGAGGTATTCTTCTTCGGGAACCTCCCACTCAAGGCCGTAGAGCAGGGTGTTTTCCATAAAGAAGACGGGGTCGTTGTCCCGGATGGCGGTCTTCATGAGCCCCTTGGCGTCGTAGGCGTTGGACGGCGTGACGACTTTCAGGCCGGGCATGTTCCCGAAGATGTTCTCGGGGGTGTGCGAGTGGGTGGCGCCGACATTGGTACCGCCATTGGCCGGACCGCGCACCACGATCGGCACATTCAGCAGGCCGCCGGACATGTAGCGGCAGCTGGAGGCGTTGTTCATGAGCTGGTCGAACGCGACATAGGCGAAGCTGAAGAACATCATCTCCATGACCGGGCGGATCCCGAGCATGCTGGCGCCGATGCCCATCCCGAGGAAACCGGCCTCGGAGATCGGGGCATCCACGACGCGCTTGTCACCCCATTTTTCCCAGAGGCCCTTGGTGACTTTGTAGGCGCCGTTTTACTCGGCGACCTCCTCGCCGATGTTGAAGACGTTGTCGTCGTGGGCGAGTTCCTCGTCGAGGGCCTCGTTGAGTGCGTCGCGGTAGGTGATCTTGCGCATGGTTCGATGAGATGGTGGTTGGCGTCGCCGCGGTGCCGGAAGCGATCAGCGGTCGGAGAAAAAGTGGCGACCGGTCCGGCCGGCTTCCGTCTGGTTATCGACCTCCGAGTAGACGTGCTGGAGGATGGATTCGGGCTCGGGGAACGCGGACGACTCCGCAAATTTGAGCGCCGCTTTGGCAGCGTCCTTCGCCTCCTTGTCGATGGCGTCGGCTTTGGCGTCGTCGAGGACGCCTTCCTCGATGAGCTGCTTCCGCCAGATGATGATGGGATCGTGCTCGTTCTTGTAACGCTCGATCTCCTCCGGGGTGCGGTATTTCTTGGCGTTGGCGTCGGCGACCGAGTGCCCGTAGTAGCGGTAGGTATCGATTTCGAGCATTGTCGGGCGGCTCTCGTTCCAGGCGCGTTCGACGGCGACCTGGGTTTTGGCGCGGACTTCGTAGATGTCTTCACCGTTGATGACGTCCCATTCGATGCCGTAGGCTTCGGCGCGGGCGGCGAGGCCCTCCTCCGGGTGGGCGGACGAGCGCTGCTGGCTCGTGCCCATCGGGTAGCCGTGGTTTTCGATGATGTAGATGACGGGGACGTCC
>CAZKYJ010001167.1:0-1696 GCA_964556355.1 uncultured Verrucomicrobiales bacterium
TTGCTCACCGGCCACCGGCGCGGCGGCCGTCGCCGACCCCGCCGCGCAGCCGCGGTCGAGCCAGCGAGGGGGCGCGGGGTCGTCCCCGACCAGCACGACCGCCAATCCTGGGACGATTCCCTCCGCCCTGAGGGTCGCGATGACATCCACGCATTCGGCCAGGACTTTTTCGGCCACGTTTTTTCCGTCGATTATTTCCATTTGCTTGGTTGGCTTGGGGCTCATTCGGTTGGTCGATCCGCACGCATCCGATCGACGCAACCCTGCATCAAGAGTATCTAGTCGGCGGTCGCTCCGGCATCAAGCTCCCTCTGCTTTGAGATGTGCTTCGAGGCGCGCCCGCTCCGACTCGACCACGTCTTTTCCCTCGCCATCCGCGACCTCCCACAGCTCATCGAAGACGACCCTCACTTTGCTAAATGGCTTCGGGATCAAGAATGCATCCCATGTCTTCAACTTCCAGGCGCTGGAATACTTGAGGTGGATCGGAAAGATCCGGGCACCCGTCGCCTGGGCGAGCTTGATGACGCCCGGCTGGAGATAGTACTTCGGCCCCCGCGGTCCGTCGGGGGTCACGACGATGTCCTGCCCCCGTTTGACCCAGTCGATCATACTGACCAGCGCGGCGCCACCGCGCTTGTTGCTCGACCCGCGCACCGCCCCGACCCCGAAGCGCGCCAGCACCCGCGCGATCATCTCGCCGTCGCCGCTGGGGCTCGTCAGCACCGCTCCGCGCCGACCGGGAAGATACTTTTGATAGACGAACGGCGTGATGAAAATCCGGTTGTGCCAGAAAACCCAGAGCAGCGGCTCGGCGGGCGGACTGGCCACCACGCCACCGCGGTCCTCGTGGGTGAAGTGCAAGGTCGCCCCCAGCGCCCGGATACTGGTGGCGGCGAACCAGCTCAACAGGCCGGCGACCAGTGGGGAATCGGTGAGCTTTTTGCGCTTCCGCCGCCGCTTCGGATTGGCCACGGGCGCTGCGAATTAGAGGAGTCCGGCGCGGGCCAGCGTGCGGGTCATCTCGAGCTGGCGATCCAATTGCTCGCGGTAGAGCGTCGCGTTGCCGCCATCGGGTTCGCAGCGGGTCGAATCGTCGAGATCGACGCAGATCGAACAAAGCTCGCCGTAGCTGACCTCGGCGCCGGCATTCTTCTGGTAGCAGTAGGCGGCCTGGATGGCGGCACCGAGCCCGGCGCCCTCCGACGTGGCGAGTCCGACGACCGGCACCCCGAAGGCATCGGCCGTGATCTGGCGCCAGACGGCACTCTTGCTCCCCCCGCCGGTGAGGCGGATCTCGGCGGGCTCGACGCCCAGCTCCTTGAAACGCCGCAAGCCGTAGGCCAATCCGAGGGTCGCCCCCTCGACGGCGGCGCGTGCGATGTTTTGCGCGGTGAGGTTCCCCGTCCGGGCACCGTAGAGCACCCCGCAGCCGTTCGGCAGGTTAGGTGTGCGCTCGCCATTGAGGTAAGGAAGGAACATCAGGCCACCCGCGCCCGCTGCGGCCGCCGAGACATTGCGCTCCAGCGTCGGGATATCCCACGCGAAAACCTCGCGCATCTGCTCGCTCATCACCGTGACGTTCATCGTGCAGACCAGCGGCATCCACTGGTCGGTGCTGTCGCAGAACGCGGCCACCTCCCCTTTGGGATCGACCACCGGCTCGCCCGCCACCCCGAACAGGGTTCCGGAGGTG
>CAZKYJ010001168.1:0-1684 GCA_964556355.1 uncultured Verrucomicrobiales bacterium
TGAATCACGACACTGGGACTTCGAAGATCCACCATGAGTTCCCCCGAGTCCGCCACCGCCGCCGGCTATAGCCCCCGCCAGAAGTCGGGATGGATTCTTGGCCCGGGAGCGCTTGCCTTCACACTCATTGTCCCGCCCCCCGACTGGCTGAGCCCCGAGGGTTGGCTGACCGCCGGTGCCGCCCTGCTCATGGCCGTGTGGTGGATCACCGAGGCCGTTCCCATACCGGTCACCGCGCTCGTCCCGCTCGTCCTTTTCCCCGCCATCGGTATCGGGGAGATCAAGGCCACGGCCACGCCCTACGCGCACCCGTTGATCTTCCTCTTCCTCGGGGGGTTCATCATCGCGCTCGCCATGCAGCGTTGGGGCCTGCACCGGCGGGTCGCGATCGGCCTGATCGGGGCGTGGGGCACGAAACCCAACCGTATCGTCCTCGGTTTTCTTCTCTCGGGCGCACTCGTCAGCATGTGGGTCAGCAACACTGCCACCTCGTTGATGATGCTCCCGATCGCCACCTCGGTCATCGCGCTCGTCCCGCCGAGTTCCGGCCAGGCGGGACGCGCCTTCGGCACCGCCGTGCTCCTCTCCGTCGCCTACGGTGCCACGACCGGGGGGATGGCCACGCTGATCGGCACCCCGCCCAACGCCCTCCTCGCGGGCTATCTGAGCAGCGTTTACTCCGTCACGATCGGTTTCGGCCAATGGATGCTCATCGGCATCCCGGTCATGCTGGTGGCACTCCCGGTCGTCTACCTCGTCCTCACCCGCATCAGCTTCACCCTCGGCTCCGCCGAGGTTCCTGGCATGCGGGCGCTCCTCGACGAGGAGCGCGCGAAACTGGGAAAGCTCTCGCGGGGCGAGATCTCCGTCGCGATCGTCTTCGCGCTCACCGCGGCCGGCTGGATCTTCCGCCCCCTCTTGGAAGGCCTTCTCCCGCTGATCTCCGACACGGGCATCGCCATCGCCGGAGCCATCCTTCTTTTCATGATCCCCATCGATCTGAAACGCGGAGAGTTCGTCATGAACTGGGAAGCGACGAAAGCGCTCCCTTGGGAGGTGCTGCTCCTTTTCGGCGGCGGCCTCAGTCTTGCCGGGATGATTCAGGAACACGGGCTCTCCGACTATCTCGGCCAGCTCAGCGCAGGGCTCGGCGGGCTCCCCGTGATCCTCACCGTCGCCATCATCTGCTTCGGCATCCTCCTGCTCACCGAGCTGACCAGCAACACCGCCACCGCCGCTACCTTCCTCCCCATCGTCGGCGCCATCGCCGTCAGCGTCGGGCAGGACCCGCTCCTTTTCCTGGTGCCGACCGCCCTCGCTGCGAACTGCTCCTACATGATGCCCGTCGGCACCCCGCCCAACGCCATCGTCTTCGGAAGCGGCCTCATCACGCTCCCGCAGATGGCCCGCGCCGGCCTCCTGCTCAACATCCTCCTCGTCCCCGTCGTCGTCCTGTTGGTGTGGATGTTAGGAGGATGGGTCTTCGACCTCGAACTCGGGGTGGTCCCGGAGTGGGCACGCTAGCACCCCCGTCGGCACCGGGCTGCTCCGACGCAGCGGGCGCCCCCGACGGGCTCATGCCAGCAGTCCCTTCACCACGTGTCCATGGACATCGGTCGGGCGCCGGTCGATGCCATTGTGGCGGAATGTTAGTTTCTCGTGATCGATTCCCAGCAGGTACAAT
>CAZKYJ010001169.1:0-1680 GCA_964556355.1 uncultured Verrucomicrobiales bacterium
CGTTGAAGGCCTCGCTGATCGCGCGGTTCTGGGTTTCACCGGCCGGCAGGGTGGTCGCCCACTTGATCGCTTCCTGCGGGTTGCGCTCGGCGTACTGGTCGGCGATCCGGGTGACGGCGTCGGTGGCGAACTCGTCGTTGGCGTAGCGGGCGATCCAGCTGGCGGCGGCGGCGGGATCTTGCCGGGTGTAGGCCTCGGCGATGTCCCGGAAGGCGGCGGATTTGAGACTGGGGTCCGCGAGGGTGTTCGCCCAGGCTTCGGCGCCGTTTACGCCGCCGAGCTTTAACTGCTGCTGGGCGATGCTCCCGATATAGTTCCGCGCTTCCTCGTCGCCGCTGGCGGCCATCTCCGAGACGAGCTGGGTGGCGGCGTCGGGGTCGGAATTGGCGAGGCCCGACACGAGGCCGCGGGTCCAGAAGCCCTTCGTCCGGTCGTCGGCGTCCTCTTGGTCAGAGAGCCACTTCAGGGCGGCATCGGGGTCGGAGCTGGCCCATCCGCTGAGGGCGAGCATGGTGCCGAAGCCGGCCGCGCGTTGGTCGGGGTTGCCCTGGGCGTTGGCGACGGCACCCTCGCCGTCGATGGCGCCCCACTTGAAGGAGAGCAGGGGGAGGTAGCGCATCATCTCCATGCCGGAAATCGTGGAGCGGATGGCGGCGGAGGCGGCCTCCGCGTTCTCCGGGGTCAGCTCTTCCAAGAGCATCGCGAACATCAGGCTGCTCTTTACGGGGTCGGATTCGCGGAGGGCTTCGACCATGGCGTCGGTCATCCCCTGCTCATTGAGGCCACCGCTTCCCCCAACCCGGTATTTTTCGATGAACTGGGACGCGTCCCCGGCGGCCCGGAGGGAGGCGGGCTGATCGGCGGGGGCGGATGCACCCTCCTCGGAGTCAGCTTCGGCGGGCGTGGTGACGTAGCGGGGCGCGTTCGAAGAATCGGCGGCGGAATTCCCGGCTTTGGGAACGAGGTAGGCGCCGGCGGCGAAGGCGCCGGCGGCGACGGCAAACCAGGTGGCGTGAACGACTGCTGAGCGAGACATGGCGGTGGATTAGTTTGGGTTGATGGCTGGCGATTCAAACCCGCAACCGCGCCAAGAGTTTCAACGTCTTTTCGGCAAGGTCACAGAATCGAAGACGGTGCCGTCGGCCTCCACGGCCTCGATGGCGATTCCGTCCGGGTTGACCACGACGGAAAGGAGGTGGCGACGACTCTCGGCCTTCTCGATGTAGTCCAGCTTGCTCAGGCTGAGCTCGGGGATCTCGCGCGTGCGGACACCCCAGGCGCCGTCCCCGATGTAGAGGACGCCTTTCTCGGTGTCCTCCTCGTCACCGCGGAGGAGTTTCGACCGCTTGTAGACGTGGTGATCGTTCTCGAAGACGGCATCGACGTGGAATTGTTCGAAGAGCGGGACCCACTCGCTGCGGACGTTGTACTGGTTGACCTTGACCGGCGTGCCGTAGGTCGGCCGGTGGTAGCAGACGAAGAGGAAGGGGAAGGCCTTCCGGGCTTCGAGCGTCTCCTCGAGCCAGCCGGTCTGGTTTTTCACGGGCTGGGAATGGTCCGAGTCCAGCAGGACGATGCTGAGGTAGGGAAAGAAATCGACCACGTAGTTGCTCACGTCGTGGGGGAGGCGGAACGCGCTGTAGAAGTAGGGCGCCTTCGACGGATCCTGCGGCTGCTCGT
>CAZKYJ010001170.1:0-1679 GCA_964556355.1 uncultured Verrucomicrobiales bacterium
GAACTCCTCGCTGGCAAAAACCTCTCCGGGGTTGGCCACCGGCTCGATGCGCGCGGCGCGGTTGACGTGTGCCCCGCTGAAATTCGTGCGCCCGACGATCGGGTCGGGGTGGCGGAAAACGGGGCCGGTATGGAGTCCGGTGCGGATGTGGAGGGCGCCGAGTCCGGCGGCCTCCCACTCGGCGCTCTTGCCCTCGACCATCTCGTTGAGGGCGAGGGCGAAGCTGCCGGCGCGCTGCACCGATGCGAAAACCGCGTAGACGGCGTCACCCCAGGTGTTGATCATCTCGTTGGGGTAGGTCTTGTCACTGACGACCTCCGCGATATGGCGAAGGAACGTGCGGATGAACTGGGGCATGGCGATCTCCGGCAGCTTGCTGAACCCGACGACGTCGATGAAGAGCATGCTCTTGACCGCCTGGTGGATCTCGCCGTCCAAAGCGGCGGCCGGGGACGATGTCACGCTGAGCGCCGGGCGGACCGGGCGGATGATCTGGGGTCTCTCGCCGAGCTCCTCGTCCCAGAACTGGACAAAATCGCAGGTGCCACCGGGGCCGCCCGGCTGGCCGTCGAAGAGGGCGAGCGGGTGGAGGTCGAGGCGGAGGGTGCGGGCGGTCTGCAAGGCGATGCCGGCGCTGACCTCCATAAGAAAGCGCCACACGGCCGGGTTTTGCGGGCCGGCGATCTCCCCGATCTCGCGGACGGTCGAGCACGTGGCGATCGCCTCATCGAAGAGGTCGTTCCACCTGGGGTCATCGAAGCCGCCGACGCTGCTCTCCCGGAAGGCCTCCCGCGACCAGGGGAGGATGATATGGGAGCTGCCACCGCGCCGCCGGAGGGTGTCTAAAAAAAGGAGGTCGGCGCCGGCGGCCGCGCTGCAAAGCCCGATGGTCGCACCGAGTTCTGCCAGGGTGGAGTCGATCAGGTCCCGGCACTCGAATCCGACCCGCGGGGGAAGATGACCGGCAAAAACGATGAGGTGCAGGGGCGGAAAGGCTTCGTCGTAGGCGTGGCGGTCGCGCCCGGCCGCGAGGGAGAGCAGGCGCGCGAAGTGGCGGGCGTCAGCGAGATCCGACTGGCGAATGCCCGGGTGGGTGGCGAGCCGGTGATAGGCTTCGGCCGCCTCGGCGTGCCGGCCGAGCACCGCGTTGCCGACGGCCGCAGCAGTGAGTGCATGGCGACCGGTCGCGGAGTTGGCGGCCAGCTCGATAAGGGCACGCGCCGACTCCTCGGCCTGGAGACGATACTCTCTGGACCCGCCGCTGGAAAGGAAGCGGGCGGCGGTCAGGCGAATGCGCGCACCGACGTCGCGCGGGGCCGAATCGGCGGCGATCTGGTAAAAGTTGGCGGCGCGGTGGAGGCGCTGGTGACGGGCGGCGTCGGTGCGGGACTGCTGCGAGTGCTCGAGCGCGATATCGCCACGCTGGAGGGCGACGGCGCCGCCGCGACCGGCGGCGTCGAGCGTGCGACCGGCCTCGTCGAACCGTCCGAGGCGGGTCAGCGCGCGGGAATGGAGGATCCGGAGCCCGGTGGAGCCTTCGCTCGGGTGGGCGCCGAGGGCCGTCGCGGCGGCGTCGGCCACGAGGAGATACTCTTCCTTGTCCAGCGCGCGCTCGGCCAACTGCTCGGTGAGCCGGAGCGGCAGCTTCTTCGCCAGATCGGGATCGCGATCCCCGCGGT
>CAZKYJ010001171.1:0-1678 GCA_964556355.1 uncultured Verrucomicrobiales bacterium
GGACGCCCTCCTGGCGAGGCGCGCTGCCGGCCAGATCGCATGAGCACGAAACTCCGCTTCCTCATCACGGCGGGGCCGACCCGCGAGCCGATCGATCCCGTCCGCTACCTCACCAACCGCTCGTCGGGCAAGATGGGGTTCGCCATCGCCCACGCCGCCGCCGCCGCCGGCCACCACGTCACCCTGGTCAGCGGTCCGGTCGCCGCCGAGTTGCCCGGGGGCGTCGACATCGTCTCGGTCGAAACCGCCGACGACATGTACCGGTCGGTCGCCGCCCGCATCGCCCGCGCTGACATCTGCATCATGGCCGCCGCCGTCGCCGACTACCGGCCGGTCCGGTTCTCCGACCAGAAGATCAAAAAAGGGGCCAGCGGGGAGACGCTGACCCTCCAGCTCGAGCGCACCCGTGATATCCTCGGCTCCGCGCGGCGGGAAATGGGCTTCTCCGGGGTGCTGGTGGGATTCGCCGCCGAGACCGAGAACGTCGTCGCCAACGCCCGTGACAAGCTCGCCCGCAAAGGCTGCGATCTCGTGTGCGCCAACGACGTCTCCCGCCGGGACATCGGCTTTGACTCGTCCCAAAACGAACTTAGCCTCCATTTCGCTTCCGGCGAGACGGCCGTTCTGGCCAAGGAGGAGAAGGCTGAACTCGGGCGCATGCTCGTGGAATACTGTGTCGATCTCGCGGCCGGCAAGCGCCTCCCAGACCGATGATGCACGATGAACTGAAAACCGCCATCCGGGCCGCCCGCGCCGCGGGGAAGCTCCTGATGGACAACTACGGAGGCGAACTCAACGTCGATGATTTCCAGGATCACGACATCAAGCTAGAGCTCGACGTCCGCAGCCAAGCGGTGATTACGGAGTGCCTCCTCGGCGCTTTCCCCCACCACGCGCTCTACGGCGAAGAGGGAATCGAGGGCGACCAGTCCAGCGAGTGGCAGTGGGTGGTCGACCCCATCGACGGGACGGTCAACTACTTCTTCAGCATCCCGCATTTCTGTGTCTCCATCGCCCTCCGCTACCGGGGCGAGATCGTTCTCGGCGTCATTTTGGACCCGACCCTGGACGAGCTTTGGACGGTGGTGAAAGGAGGGGCGCCCGAGCTCAACGGCAAGCCGATCAAAGTCAGCAACCGCTCCGAGCTCCGGCAGAGCGTCATGACCGTCGGATTCTCAAAGACGAAGCAATCGATCGATTCCGGCTTCGAGCGCTTCCAAAAGCTGGCCTACGAGGTGCGCAAGACCCGCATGATGGGCAGCGCCGCGCTCGCCATGGCCTACATCGCCTGCGGCCGCCTCGATGCCTACATCGAGGAGGAAATCAGCCTTTGGGACATCGCCGCAGGCCAGCTCCTCGTGGAGGCCGGCGGCGGCAAGGTCGAGCTCAGAACCAGTGAGGTCGCCGCCGATAAGTTCTTCATCTGCGCCTCCAACGGCAAGCTCGACCTCACGCCCTACCTATGAGAATCCGTATCGGCCAGGGCTACGACGTCCACCGCCTGGTCGAAGGCCGCCGCCTCGTCCTCGGGGGTGTCGAGATCCCGAACAAGGTCGGCCTCGATGGCCATTCCGATGCCGACGTCCTCTGTCACGCCATCGCCGACGCCTTGCTCGGGGCTATCGGCGAGTCGGACATCGGCCACTTTTTTCCGCCGGACGACCCGAGCATCGAGGGC
>CAZKYJ010001172.1:0-1676 GCA_964556355.1 uncultured Verrucomicrobiales bacterium
CCCGATGATCCACTCCATCTTCTTGAAATACTTCGACGAAGTCGCGCGGCAGAAATCGATCCGCAAGGCGGCGCAGGTGCTGAACGTCTCCTCCACCTCGGTGAACCGGAAGCTTCTGAGCGAGGAAGAGCGGCTGGGAATCGCCCTTTTCGACCGCACGCCGGAGGGCGTCGAACTGACCGCGGTGGGCGGCATTCTCCTTGAGCATGTGCGGCGCTGCCTGCACGACTACGAGAGGACGAAAATCCTCATCGACGACATCCGCGACCTGCGCACCGGGCACCTGTCGATCTCCACCATTGATTCGATTGCCGTGGGGCGGCTGCCGCGGGCGATGCGGACCTTCTCGGAGACCTTCCCCGACATCTCCATCGCGGTGACCACGGCGATGCCCGAGGACGTGGTGGAGGGCGTGGTGGCGGGCGACATCGACATCGGCATCACCTTCACCTTCGCGGGCCACCCGGGCGTGCGCATCCTGTCGGAGAAGTCGGCGCCCTTCGGGGTGGTGCTGCCCGCCGACCACCCTCTGGCGGGCCGCGCCAGCGTCACCGTCGAGGACATCGCCGCCTACCGGCTGGTGCGCACCATCGACGCCCGCGGCCGCAATTCGATCATCGATCAGGCGGTCTCTACCCTGACCTCGCCGCTGACCACCCATGTCTACACCAACACGCTGCATCTGGCGAAGGAGATGATCCGCGCCGGACAGGGCATCGGGCTCTATACCAAGATCGGCTTCTACGAGGAGGTGGACCGGGGAGAGCTGCATTTCGTGCCGCTGGTGCAGGAGGCGCTGGGGACCATGCGGATCGGGGTGATGGTCTCGGCCAGTGCCGCGATCGACCCGCCGAAACGGCTGATGTGCGACGCCATAGGCCGCGAGCTGAACCGGATGCGGCTGGATTCGTGACGGCGCCTCAAGGGCTTGCGGATGGCGAAAACACCGCTAGGCTCGACCGTTCCAACAGGAACCGTGAAAGCAGAAGATGAAGACCATTGCAGAAACTCTCCGTATCGCCGTGCTTGCCGGGGCGGCCGTCATGACCCTAGCGACCGCCCCCGCCATGGCTGGCCCCGAGGACAAATCGAGCTTCGACCCGGGCAACTACGAGGCCCAGAAGGTGCTCTACGACTGGAACTACCCGACGCCGCAGGACGGGCTGCGGGCCTTGGGCTACGTGCGCAACCACCTGAAAGCCATGCAGGAATTCGGCGACGCCGAGAACTCCAAGGTGGTGATCGTGGCGCATGGCAACGACCTGCACGCCTTTTCGCGGCTCAACAGCGAGGCCTTCCCGGAGGCCTACGAGAAGCTGAAGGAGCTGACCGATCAGGGCGTCGAGATCCACGTCTGCCGCAACGCCGCGCGCGGCCGCGGCTACGGGCCGGAGGATTTCTACGACCTGATCAAGGTGGTGCCCGCGGCGGTGATCGACATCGCGCATTACCAGAACAAGGGCTACAGCTACATGTACCCGGCGATCCACCCGCGGATGACCCGCGAGGATGACATCATCCCGCAGTATCCCGAAGTGACCATGGACGAGTGACCCGTCCCGCCCGGCGCGCCCTCGCGCCGGGCACCTTTCGGACGGCGGGGTCGCTGCGCCCCGCCGCCCGGCCTCTGGCCTTGAGACGCCGAACCCCGGGCCGAGGGCCCGGTGGCCGCTATG
>CAZKYJ010001173.1:0-1673 GCA_964556355.1 uncultured Verrucomicrobiales bacterium
ACCACACTACCCGCTGCACGCCCGGCCGGAGGACATCGCGCCCTACCGGGGGAAGTTCGCCGACGGCGGCCTGGCGCTGCACCGGCGCCGGGTAAAAAACGCGGTGGCGCAGGGAGTGGTGGAGCCCGGCTGGAAGACGCCCGCCCCCGACCCGGAGGTGGGGCCATGGGAATCGGCGAAGCATAAGGACTGGCAGAATCTCCGCATGGAAACCTACGCGGCGATGGTCACGGCGATGGACCGGGAGATCGGCAAGGTGCTTGATGCTTTGGATGAACTGGGCGTTTCCGATGACACGCTGGTGCTGTTCCTCTCGGACAACGGATCGTGTGCGGAAACGCCGGGGGGCAATGACCCGGAGCAGGTGCCGGGACCGGAGGAATACTACTCACACGTGGGACCGGGCTGGGCCTATGCGCAGAACGCGCCGTTCCGCCGCTACAAGTCGCGGATGCACGAGGGTGGGATCGCAACCCCGCTGGTCGCGCGCTGGCCGGCGGCCATCGAGGCGGGAAGCCTGACGAAACAGCCGGGGCACATTATCGATTTCCTCCCGACCTTCCTCGATCTGGCGGGGATGGACTACCCGGACTCCCACGGTGGCCACGCGTTGGTCCCGGTGGAGGGGCGTTCACTCCTACCCATTTTCCACGGGGAGACCCGCGAGCCGCACCCGGCTCTCTACTGGTTCTTCAATGGCTCCCGCGCCATCCGCGAAGGCGATTGGAAGCTCGTGTGGGACGGCAAAGTAAAGCGCTGGGAACTCTACGACCTGCTCGCCGACCGCACCGAGACGGACGACCTGGCCGCTGCGCAGCCGGAGCGGGTGTCCGCGATGCGCGCGAAGTGGGAAGCCTGGGCGCGCTCGACCGACGTCCGGTTCTAGGAGTCCGCGGCGATCCCCCCCATCGCGGCACGGAGGAGACTCTGGCGGAGGCCACGCGAAGAAAAAATCTGCAGCCCCGCGCAGAATCCCGCTTGCAGCGGATTGCGGCAACGGTACGATCCTGCCAGAAAGCCGACCCCCGGGGGGCAACAAAGTACCGCTTCCCTTAACTTGCGGAGACCGGTTTTCGTCTATGAGAAAGCCAATTGTTTGCGAACCTGACGGCGGGCGAAACTATCTCGTCTGGGGGGATCACTACTCGTTCAAAACGACGGGACAAGACAACGGTGGAAGCCATGCCCTGATGGAGATGACGGTGAATCCGGGTTCCGGGACACCCCCCCACATCCACCACGCCGAGGACGAGATGTTTCTCGTTTTGGAGGGCGACCTCAGCCTCTGGTGCGGAGACCAGTATGTCGAGGGAAAACCGGGCACCTACGTCGCGGTTCCGAAAGGGACGGTGCACCGATGGGCCAACGAATCCGCCCATCCGGCCCGGGCGATTGTCTACGTCGTGCCGGCCGGGTTCGAGGAATTCCTCATGCGCATCGGCAAGCCGGTCGAACACCCGGCCGAGAAGGGATCGCCGCCAACCCCCGAAGAGATCGAGCAGGCGCTGGCCATCGCCGGCGAATACCACATGGAAATCGTTGGCTAGCCGAACCCGTCAGCATGGGCCTCGATCAGACCAAGACCCTCGTGGTCACCTACGCCGAAGCGTTCAGCTGTAGCGACTGGAAAGCGGTGTGTCAGTGTTTCGCGCCGCGGGCGTTGGTCTGGGGAG
>CAZKYJ010001174.1:0-1670 GCA_964556355.1 uncultured Verrucomicrobiales bacterium
GCCGGCGATCCGGCGCCGGTGGCCGAATGGGAGCGCGGGGGCAAGTTCCCCGTCACCGTCCACGCGTCGATGGCCGAAGGGCGGCTCCGCCTGAGCTACACCGTGGCGGACCAGTCGCCCTGGGTGAACAACGGTGCCGATTGGCAGGCGCTCTTCAAGACCGGCGACGGCATTGATCTCCAGCTCGGCACCGACCCCGCCGCCAGCCCCGCCCGCACCGGCCCCGTCCCCGGCGACCTCCGCCTCTTCGTCGCGCCGATGGGCGACGCGAACGTGGCCGTCCTCTACCGCCATCGCGTGCCCGGCACCGCGCGGGACACCGGCGTCCTCTTCCAGAGCCCGTGGCGGAGCGAGAAAGTCGACTCCGTCCGCCGTCTCGAGAGCGCGGAGATCTCCGTCGAACGGGACGGCGCCCGCTACCGGGTGGACGTCTCCGTGCCGCTGGCCGAGCTCGGCCTGGAGGGGGCCGCCGGGAGCGTGCTGCCGGGCGATTTCGGCGTCATCTACGGCGACGCCGACGGCACGGTGAACGTCTTCCGCAACTACTGGTCCAACCGGGCGACCGGCCTCGTCAACGACGTTCCCGGTGAGATCATGCTCAACCCGAACCTCTGGGGCGAAATCCATTTCGAGAACGATTAGCGGATGAGAATCCGCACCAGATCACCACACCATTTCCGACCATGACCCGGTCAGTCTCACTTCTCCTCATCGCCACCATGGCACTCGCCCCAGCCGAGCCCGCTGTCCTTCAGTGTGTCGGTGTGTTAGGGAACTCGGGCGAGCAGGGCGAGGCGCTCGTGCGCTTCGGTGTCGGGGAGGCGACCGGCATCGGCGTCGTCCACGACGCCTACGGATCGCTCTGGGACCGCGGTGGCACGCGCACGCTCAACCGCTACGCGGTCGACGGGCGCCAGCTGGCCGGCTACCCGCTGCCCCAGGACGGGGCCAGGCACGAGTGGGATACCATCGCGTCCGTCGGTGGCTCTCTGGTTCTCAAGCTGGGGCGCGCGCTCTTCGTCCTGCCGGTCGATGCGAAGCCCGGTACGCCACCCACCCCGCTGGGGGTCGAGGCCGACCGGCTGTCGACCGGCGCCCAACACGGCTGGCTGGCTGCGTCCAAAGAGGGAAGGGTATTTCTGGTGAATCCCGCCGGGGAGACCCGGGAAGTGGCCGAGCTGGCCGACCGCCCACAGTTCATCGAGGCCGGCCCGGACGGCGGGATCTATGCGACCGCCAAAGATGAAGTCCGGCGGGTCGATGTCCCGGGCGGAGCAACCTGGCCATCCCCGGGCGCGCGCGCCCAGTGGGTAAACGGCAGCTGGTTCGGCGTGGCCGGGCACGGGACGCTCCGGCGCTTCGACAAGGAATTCGCGCCCGATCCCGGAGTGGTGCTCGGCGGTGCGTCCGGATGGTTCATCGGCTACGTCCCCGGTAACCACGAGCTCGACGAGTCGCGGGGGATCGCTCACCTCGGCGGCGCGCTCTACGCAGCTTCCGGGAGCGCTGGGGTCATGCACCTGCTCGAGTGGGACGGCGTGGCCGAGCGCTTCTCCATCGTCCGCCGGATCGGCGCGCTGCCGCGCTGCAGCGGGATCGCCCTCGACGCCGGGGGCCGGATGTGGATCGACGGTGGTGTCTGGGACTGGGACGATGCCCCCGACACGCCG
>CAZKYJ010001175.1:0-1668 GCA_964556355.1 uncultured Verrucomicrobiales bacterium
CCGCGTCTATACCCGTCCGGACACGCTCGTCGAGGCCAAAACCTCGGAGTTTCTCCATGCTGACGGGCGCTTTGCAGCCTTTGACTGGGCGGAGACCTCGGTCTATTCCGACGGGTTCTCCGCCGAGGGCTACCGGGGCGCCGCCTTCAGCAAGCTCTCCGCCGAAGGGCTGCGCGCCGACATCAATCTCGATGCCGCCAAGCAGGGGGTTTGGGAGGTGTCGAGTTTCGATGTCAACCGGCTCACGGCCTCCATCGGCGGCCCCCGCCTCCCACCGCCCGCGACACCCGAACCTGAGAGCGCGGCCGGTGAAACGTCCGAGGTCGCGACCGGTTCCGACGGGGGTGAGCCCGCCGCGGGAGCCGGGGCGCCGGGGCTGTTCAGCCGTTTTATCCCGCGTAAATTCTCCCTCCGGGAGGTGCGCGTCCGCGAGCTACAGCTCACGGTCAACGACGTCGGCACGGAGCCGATCCAACTCCGTGGGATGCAGCTCGCCATCCAGCCGAAGGACGGTTCCGATATCCAGATCGCGGGCACCGGCGGGACGATCGAAGCGGGGGACTACCCGTCGCTGAGCATCAATGAGATTTTGATCAAGACACGGGGCGACACGGTTTTCATCAACCATTGTGATGGCACGTTCTACGAGGGTGCCGTCTTTTCCGCCACCGGGGAGATAGACAAGGGCAGCAGCCCGGTCGATCTGGGTCTCACGGTGGACTTCTCCGGGCTCGCGGCGGAGAAGGTGCTCAAGGAGGACTGGTCGAAGAAAGTCAGCGGCCGCTTCAGCGGTACCGTCAACGTCAGCGGTCCCGCGACGCCGGCCGAGGCGACCCGCATCACGGGCGAGGTCCGTCTCGCCGACGGCCTGATCGTGAGCCTGCCCGTCCTCGACACCATCGCCAAGTGGTCGGGGACCGACAACTTCCGACGGATCAATCTCAGCAAGGCCGAGGCCACGTTCACCCGGCAGGGCGAGTCACTGACGCTCCCGAAGCTGGAGGTGGAATCGACCGGGCTCGCCCGTCTCGAGGGCACGCTGTCGGTGGTCGGCGAGACCGTCGATGGCACGTTCCAGCTCGGGATCACCCCCGGCACCCTCCGCTGGATTCCCGGTGCCGAACAGAAGGTCTTCAACCGGGAGGAGCGTGGCTTCCAGTGGACGACCGTGCGCGTGACGGGGACGCCCGACGACCTCGAAGAGGATCTCACCGGGCGCCTCGTCACCGGGGCGGTTGACAGTGTCATCGAAGGGGTCATCAATCTCGTGCCGGAGGGTGGCAAAGACGCCGCCGACAAGACCGAGGACATCATCCGCCAGGGCGCCGACTTCCTTGACAAGGTGCACAAGGTGGGCGGGCGCATCGAAGGCGCCTGCTCGGTCACAACGTCTGCAGCGTCACGACTTCCTGCGGGCGGTTGGGGAGTCCCGTACGAACGGACTTGTGAAGAACAGGTAGTCCGATGCGCCGGCGACCTCAACACCGCCTATCCGGCCGGCACCAATGCGCGCGTCATGGTTGTTGACCGCAACGACGCTGGCTGGCGCGTTCTGGCATGGGCTGCGCGATGAACCGACCTGCATGGGTCGTGACCATCCTCGTAGCGATTGTGGTGTTGGCGCCCGCGCCAAGCAGCCCTGACGACACCGAAGTGGGCACCGGATCC
>CAZKYJ010001176.1:0-1667 GCA_964556355.1 uncultured Verrucomicrobiales bacterium
GCGCTTTGCCGATCAGCCGTCGCCCGAGGCGCAACACGACCAGGCCGCGACAGCGACGTGTGCCAGGACAGCGGAGCCTGAGCACGGCGTTGCCGCGCCTGACTCGAGCGATACTGCCGGGGATGGCCTGGCCTGTCACCTGCGCGGGGGGCTTTGGCGGTGAATCTGGATGTTCGGGCGGGGTCACCACGGGAGGCAGGGGCGTCACCGATTCGGAGGTATCGGAACAGGGAGCGCCGCCTGGCCCTGAGCTCAACGTGAACGAATCCGAGAACTGCATCGAAGGGAGTTCCAGATTCCAGGGAGCCGACGATGCCCTCCACGGGATAGGTGTCGCATGCGGTTGACGTCCTCAACAACCCGGAGCTCGGTTCGAGGTGGAGGTCGATGTTGGTGATCGGGATCTGCGGGAGGATCGGGAAGACCGCAGCGATTTCGTCGTGCACGGGGTCGCTTTCGAGCACCAGAAGCAACTTCATGTCGAGCCCGAATCCGGTGGCGAGCAGATGGACGTAGTAACGCCCTTCTTCGTCAATCCCTCCGAAATAGGCGCCGCCGGTCAGGGGTTCCAAAACCATCAAGCTGTCGATGGTCAACGTCCCCACCCGAGCGCTTTGCGGACAGTTCGACGGGCCTTCGATGCCGATGGCGGCCTCGGCATCCGTACAGGTGCCGACGCCCGGCGCCACGTCGTCGAGTTCGAGGCCTTCGACGAAGTAGACCTCCGCGAATTCCGCCGGTGGGAGCGTCGGAACAGTCGGGCTCAGTTCTAGGGGAACGATGAAGTCGAGTTCCAGGCCGCTAATCGAAAAAGTCTCTTCGGTGGTCGGTGCGGCCCTGAGTTGCGGGTTGAACGAAAGAAGGTCGCAGCCGATGCTGGACGGATAGGGCGCTTCAGCGGTCGATTCCTCTTCGGAATCCTCGTAGGTCCGCAGGGCGAGGGTCGTCGAGAACGGCATGCCGTCGCAGACGGCGGGATTGATGGTGAAGGGTCTCGGGGCCACCCCGGCTTGGGGGAACGGCGGGGTGTTGCAGCTCGCGTCTGCAAGCCCCGGGCAGCCCGGCGGAGACCCCGGTGTGCCGGGCAGAAAGCGATCAACGTCGTTGACGTAAGAGGCCGGCACACCCCACAGCGTCAGCGCGGCGCCGGCGAGCGGAGCGGATTCCGGGAGGCCCTGGATCTCGATGCGCGCCCCGTAATCGCTGGCCGAGCGGAGCGTCACCGGCGCCTCGATCCGTTCCTCGATTATCGGAATCGTGAATGCCAAACGGGCGAACTCGCCGGCTCCGGGCTCGATTCCATAGACGGGAGCCGTGCCGAGCAGAGCTTCCGGGTCCCCTTCGTGGCTCGCTCTGACGGTGATCAAGCCAAGCTGGGAGCCGGGGGTGCATTCGTTCAACGCGAAGTGGTCAGCTGCACAGCGCAAGGCGGCGTAGGGAATGACGCCGAAGCCTTCGGGCAGTTCGAGGGTCAGCGCCTTCGCGGTTTCGGGAGTTCCCGGATCCGCAAGGGCGATGGAGACTGCCACGTTGGGATGTCCTCCCGCCTGGGTGGTCGAGGGTGTGACGGAAAAGGACTCGATTTCTCCCGCGGCGCCGGCGGGATCGGCGTGCAGAGCGGCGGCCGTGAGCCACATCGCCGCAATCGCGATTACCGCGGCCAGACG
>CAZKYJ010001177.1:0-1667 GCA_964556355.1 uncultured Verrucomicrobiales bacterium
AGCTCTCACACACCGTCCAGCACCTCGACAAGATCGCCGGCGGAGCCCACGCAAAGGAAGAGGCGATGCGACAGGCAATGTCCTGGCGGGTAGCCGCGGAGGACATCCTGCCGAACCACGCCAGCCCGCCACAAGAGAATGACGATGGGCCGGCAGTTTCGCGCGACGAGTAACCCTGCCGGCGGGCCACACGTGGCGGACAGCGCTAGCTGGACGCTGCCCCGCTCAGGGAAGCAGCGGATGCGAGGCGGGCATCGACGGTAAGAATCAGATCCATTAGGCGATAGCCCAACCTCGACGCCTACCGGTCAGTTTGGGTGCCTACGGGGGAGCGGTTTCGATATGCCTCGTACGCCTTGAGTGCCTTGAGATCGTGTCGTCCCCGGTCGGGGAAAGATCGGCTCGAAAAGGCGGCCCAATCGAGGCCGTCCGGTACGTCCCGGCGACTTGCTCCTTCGGCCGAACGTTGCGGTGTCTCTCCGGCCCAAAAGCCGCCATCTTCTCCCCACTCGCTGAGCACGGCGGCCTTCCGCCGCTGCGTCGGTGATGTCGTCGTCGCGGCTGCCATCGGGCTACGGACGCCAGCGTCTGTGCGCTGAGACGTTCCCAGATGCTTGCTTGGCAGATCGGACCGGCCCGGCCTCATGACCCACCTCCGTCCTGGGCGAGTGCAACGACGTTGATTGCTTGCGGGCCCATGCCGCCCTCGCGCGAGTCAAACTCGACCCTCTCGCCCTCCGTCACCGTCGCCTCGCCGCCGATGCTCGCTCGGTGGACGAAGAGATCCCGTCCGCCCTCGTCGGGCACGATATAGCCGTACCCGCTCGCGTTGTTGAACCACTTGACGGTACCGCTTGCCACAAGAAGACACCCCCTTACCGCTCGAACGGATAAGGAAGGCGAGGCACGCCGTCGGTATTCGTCCTAGTGTCCTACCAGTCTAGCTCGAATCCGACCGCGTGGATGAGGGGCGGCCTTCTGCCTCATTTGGTTTGCCCGTTCGCGCACTCCGCAACCGGGGACGCTGGCCGACATTGACGTGCTCTCGAGTGAGGGGGACTAACCCCCACGCGCGCGGACGCGTGTACGAGTATCTAAACCGATGCACTCAGCGGTCGTCGAGATCAAGAAGGGTTGGCGAGATGCCGAACCCGCACGTTTCGCCAGACCCTAGGAGCCATCCGCCATCGAGTCGAGGTGCGCGGACCATACGCTCGAACCTCCGTGCCTGCTTCTGCCAAACGCAGTGGCGAGAGGCGGGTAGTGTGCGCCGCTTCGCTTGCTCCCGTCCGGGAGGACTGGGGGAAACTCTGCCGCCGTCGCATCGGCGGCGAGACGCCAGAGTTCCAAGATCTCTGCGCCCAATTCCTCGGCCGCCTCGCGGTAGCCGCGTCCCGAGACCGGGAGTCCATCGAGATCGAGCGGCTCGCCGAAGACGACGGCACAGGGCTGGCGGTTCTTCCGCGTCCAGCCGAACGAATAGACGCCACAAGGCACGATCGGCACGCCTTCCCGACGGGCGATCATGACGGCGCCGGGATTGACCTTTCCGGGATAGCCGAAGCGCTGGCGCGTACCTTCGACGAAGAGGCCGACGACGTGTCCCTCGCGCACGATCGCCAGTGCCAAGCGGACTGACTCGCGGTCGCCTTGCCCCCGCCGAACGG
>CAZKYJ010001178.1:0-1667 GCA_964556355.1 uncultured Verrucomicrobiales bacterium
CTCTTCCAACTGCGTCCGGACGGAGCTCCCTCACCGTCCTATTGAAAGGGGAGGTGGGCAGGGAAAAAACTCGTCTGCTGTAGGGAAGGATCATGACACCAGCACTCCAATTCTTGTCGGTTTCGGATGACGAGTTACTCCGCCGGTTGTCCAAGCTCTTGCAGCAGTCGCGGCGCGTGGAATCCGATCTGGTCGCCCACATCGGGGAAGTGGACAAGCGGCGTCTGTATGCACGCGTGGCGTCGCCGTCGATGTTCGCCTACTGTACAGAGGTTTTGCACCTATCCGAGTCGGAGGCCTATTTGCGCATCCTTGTGGCACGCGCCTCGCGGGAGCACCCGACGCTCTTGACGATGCTCGGCGACGGCCGACTTCACTTGAGCGGCATCGCCAAGCTGGTGCCGCACCTCACCCAAGCCAATCGAGAGAGGCTTCTGGAACGTGCCGCGTACAAGTCCAAACGGAAGATCGAGGAGCTGGTGGCTAAGCTTTCACCCCAGCCGGATGTTCCGGCGACGATGCGCAAGCTGCCGGCACGCCCGGGAAAGACCGAACCGAGGCCCGCTGTCGGGCTGGGTCCCGACCGAGTCGCCCCGCCGCCGGCTCCTCCCCCAGCGCAGCCCACCCCGGCGGCGAAGCCGCTCGCCCCGGCGCGTTACCGGATTCAATTCACCGCCAGCGCCGAGCTCCACGACAAGCTGGCACGACTCCGGACGCTCATGCGCCTATCGGTGCCCGACGGCGATCTGGCGGCGATCATCGAAGAGGCAGTGACCGAGAAGCTCGAGCGGCTCGAGTCCAGGCGCTATGGGAAAACGAACGCCCCCCGTAAGAGCCTCGAAGAGACCAACACGTCACCCTCATCGCGTACCATCCCAGCCGCGGTCAGGCGCGCGGTGCGCGAGCGAGACGGTGACCGATGCGGCTTCGTGGACGAGCGGGGCAGACGCTGCACCCAACGCGACGGGCTCGAGTTCCACCACCTCAAGCCCTTCGCCCGTGGCGGCGACCACAGCCCCGACAACCTCCGTTTGATGTGCAGGGCCCATAACGGATATCTGGCTGAGCACGACTACGGTAAAGCGGTGATGGAGCGGTACCGACGCTCACCCGGCCGTGTTTCCGAGCCCGTCGCCGCCTACTCCATCGGCAGGAAAAGGATGCCACACCACCGTCGCCACGTCGCTCAAGGAGAGGGGGTGCTCGATCTCCAAGCGCGTCGCGCGTTCCCGCGCCTTGTCGTCCCACACCCCGTTGTAGCTCGCGGTATCGATGGCGAAGAGACTCTCCGCGATTTGGATAATGAGCAAGTGCACACGCGAGATTGACCGATCGGACAAGACTCTTCCGGCATCGCAACGACGAGAGCGGCCAAGGAGAACGCCGGCTCGCGCCGCGGTTGGTCCCACGACGATGGTCGTCTCTCCCCGGGAGGAGGTGATGCGGATCTCTCCCAGAGGTGGCTCGCCCTCATCGAGGAGCTCCCGGACGGCCATCTGGGGGCCAGCCAAATGGTGCACGAGAGTCGGAGGTTCCTTCAACTTGGGCAAAGCGTCGACCTCCCATGCCCGATCGTGCTCCTCCTCCCACTCCCTCGACTGTTCCTCCGTCTCCGCCTCGTCGAGGTAGAGCCGGACCATCTCTACGAAATAGGGCGCCTTCCGGCC
>CAZKYJ010001179.1:0-1665 GCA_964556355.1 uncultured Verrucomicrobiales bacterium
GGGTCGATCTTCCGGTGGCACTCGGAGCAGGTGGCGGAGTCCCGGTGCTTGGTCAGCTGGTCGCGGACCGTCGTCGTCCCGCGGACATCGGGATCGATCGCTGGCACATCGTCGGGCGGCGGTGACGGTGGCGTACCCAAGATATTCTCCAGTAGCCAGACCCCACGGGTCACGGGCGATGTCTCGATGCCATTGGCGGTGACGGTGAGGACAGCCCCCATCCCCAACAGCCCGCCGCGCCGGGCATCCGGCAGCGCCACCCGCCGGAACTCGTGCGCGGTGGATGGTTCGAACGCTCCGCCGAGTCCGTAGTGTTCGGCCAGCGGCCGGTTGACGAAGGTGTAGCCAGCGGAGAGAAACTCGGTGATCGGCCGGTTCTCCGCGATGAGATGGCGCGCGAACAAGGCGATTTCTTCGCGCATCGCCATCTCGAGATCTTTCGCGTAGTAAGTCTTGAACGCATCGCGGTCCGGCGGCATCCCGCCGAGATCGCGCAGGCTCAGCCAGCTATCGAGAAACCCTGCCACGAAACGGTCGGACCGGGGGTCTTCCAGCAGCCGCGCCGCCTGCGCCACCAGCACTTCCGTCCGGGGGAGCGATCCGTCCCGGGACACGGCGAGCAGCGCCTCGTCCGGCATGGTGGCCGAGAGGAAGTAGGACAATCGCGAGGCGAGGTCGTAGGGAGCGAGCACCCCACCCGCCCCGGATCCGGGCTCGGCAAGATAGAGGAAGGCGGGCGAGCAGAGCGCCGCTTTGATCGCGTCCTTGACAGCCTGGCGGGGCGGGTGTCCCTCCTCCTTACGCCGGGTGAAGACCGCCATGAGCTGGTCGACCTCCCCGCCCGTCGCCGGGCGGCGGTAGGCCCGGTCCACGAACCGGTGCAAGATGACCCGCGCCCCGGTGTCGTCGAACCCGCTATCTCCAAAAATGCGCCGCTGGCCAGGGGGCGGCCATTCCTCGATGATCGGCCCGCGGACGTCTATCTCATGGATGCGGATATGCGGCATCTTCCCGTATCTCAAGACGACGCGGCGCGCCTCGAAGATACCCACGTTCCCCCGCTCGTGCTCAGGCCAGTGATCCGGGTAGGCTTTGACGATCTTCCCGAACGCCCCGCGGCAGTCGGCCATGCCGTTAGGAAAGGTGAACCGCGGCGTTTGTCCCCGGTTGAGCCACACCCGCATCGTGTACCATCGCGGCTCCCCGTCGGCCACCGTGACCTCCGCCAGCTGCGGTTCGATGGCCTGCGGATGGTGCAAGATCCCCGCCCGCGAATCGCCGGGAACGACGCCGAGGCGGTAGGGCTCGTCGGTAGCCATCCCGAATATCTCAGGATCGTAGGGATGGTCGCGGTTGACCGAATGGGCCCGCACCTTGATCTCGTAGCAGCCGTCGGCGGGCACCCCGTCCTGGAACTCGTGGATGTAGCCGTACCCCCCTTCATGGCGGGTGGTATTGGGAACCTCGTAGAGACAGAGGTAGCGGAAGTCGTAGACGTTCTTGTGCGCGTACTTCAGCTCCGCCCCCTGCTGGAAGTTCCCCTCGAAATGCCACTGCCCGACCCCCGGCTGGATCGCGCTACCCAGCGCCTTCTCCACGATCGCATCGGCGGCCTCGAGATACTGGTCGAGGAGATAGCCCGAGGTGACGAGGACGTCCCCGACG
>CAZKYJ010001180.1:0-1659 GCA_964556355.1 uncultured Verrucomicrobiales bacterium
CGGTGCGCCTCGGACGAGGCGCCGACCTCTACGAGGACAACACCCAGGACGGTGCGTTTGGCCGCGCGCTCGTCTTCGGCAACGAGGGCAACGACACCATCCTCGGCGGCGGCGGCGACGACACGTTCCGTGGCAACCAGGACAATGACGTGATCCTGGGCGGCGCGGGAGACGATCTCGTCGATGGCGGCACCGGAAACGACCGGCTCTTCGGCAATGTCGGACGCGACCGGGTGATCGGCGGGGCGGTCAACGACACGCTCTCGGGCGGGCTCGGCAACGACACGCTGATCGGTGGCGATGGCGCGGATGTCTTCCTCTTCCGTCCCGGTGACGGCGCTGACCGGATCACCGATTTCACCTCCGGCGAAGACGTGCTGCGGCTCGAGATCAAACCCGATTTCGCGGTCTTCTATACCGAGCTCGGGGCCGGGCTCGAGATCGCCTGGGAGACCGGGCGGGTGCTGCTCGAGGGGCTGACCCTCGACGACCTGCAGAGCGACGACATCATCCTCGCCTGACCTTCGGGCCCCGCTTGAGCGGGTCGTGAAAGGGCGCCCTTCGGGGCGCCTTTTTTCGTGCCTGCCGGAACGGCGGCAGATTCGGGCGGGCGCGCCACAATTGCCCCAATCCCGCCATGGTGAATTGTGGCAGCCTTGTGCACATTTTCACCAATCCCGCGATATCTGGTGGGACTGTTGCCGGAACCCGGGTGAATTGTGGCGGGAATGTGGCGCGATTTCAGCAAATTGCGGCGAAATCTTAAAATCATTTTGGCAAAGCCTGCGGGCTGAGTAATCTGCCTGAGCGGAAATTCGCCGGATTTTTTCCAAGCCCCCCCGGCCCTCCGCCCCGGTTCCTGCTGACCGGGATCATTAGTTGAAAGGTTCGATATGCTGCCCCCGCATATGGCGTCCTGCCGTCCCGTTGTCCTGTCCAATTCCACCATCATCGCGCTGGCCGAGGCCCGCTCCGAGACGACCCGCAGGACGCGCGGACGAAGCCGCCACATCGCGGGTCTCTGGGCGACGCTTCTGGCGGCGCTTTTCGTCGTCCTGGCGGGGCAGGCGGGGGCGCAGGCGACCGACTACCTGGTCGCGGGCAACGGCAGCTGCGTCTCCAACGATGTGCGGCCGGTGGTGGGCAATGTCACCGTCATCGATATCTGCGACGGCTCCGCGGGGGACACCGTCACCGTCGATTTCGGCCTGAACCTGATCAACGGCACCAATACCACGCGCTACGACATTCTCTTCGGCTTCTCCGACGGGCTTGTCGGCGGCACGCCGCATGTGGTGACCTCGTCCTGCGCGCTGGAAAGCCCCGCCGCCGGGACCACCGCGCTCTTCAACCAGGACGGCCAGGCGGATTGCTACGACCTGAACGGCAGCGCCAGCCAGGCGCTGACCAGCTCGGCCACCTTCCAGTGCGACGAGATCGGCGATGCGGCGACGCTCGAGCTCAGCCCGATCACCGGCTGGAGCGTGAACAATTCCAACCTGCTCACCGGCTCCGACCCCATCTCGGGGCCGAAATGCTTCTTCGAGGCCAGCACCGTCACCATTCCGCTCGGGGCCAAGATCAACCTGTCCAAGATCTCGCTCGGCGGCACCGACAGCTTCGACTTCGGCTTCACCGGTACAGGGATCGCGAGCGCCA
>CAZKYJ010001181.1:0-1659 GCA_964556355.1 uncultured Verrucomicrobiales bacterium
TACTGAGGATCTCAATGGGGAGCTCGGGCATCGGCACGCTACTCGTAGGCGCTGGCAACCACTTTTTCGAGCGCTGCTTTTGCGTTGGCCACGGAATCTTGCGTCCCCGTCATCTTGATGAAGACGGGGGCGGCCTTGCCGGGGGCGATCACACCGAGCAGGGCGTGCCCTTCGGTGGCGGTTTTTGGGCCGAACATGGCGCCGACCATGTAGGTCCCGGTGATGTGCACCATCGTCACTTCCTTGTCGCCATAGGTCACCTTTTCGGTCTTTACTTCGGGCGTTCCTTGGAACTGCCCCTTCCAGCGGGCGATGTTCGCCTCGGCCGATCCTCCCTGGCCTTCGCCGAAGTAGTAGAAATCAGCATCGAGCGGAACCACGCCTTCCTCAGTGGAGGCAAAGACGAGACCTCCCTGGCTCATCGGGCGGGGTTCCGCTTTGGCCGACCACGGTGGCGAGGTGGCGGTGAAGGTGAGACCGCCGGACTCGACGGTGACCGGGGCAGCTTCATCGGCGGCGGAGAGCGTTGAAAGGCAGGCGGCGAAGGCGCAGGTCAGGGCGAGGCGGAAAGTGAGTCGGCGGTTCATGGGTCGGCAGGTTCGGTTTATTCCTCACCTACGTAACGCGCGTGCCTCCGGGCGCGCAACGCCCGGCCTCGAAAAAAAGCGGGGGCGGCAGTTTCCTGCCGCCCCCGCGCGATCGATGGATGGTGGGGCCTACAGGGTGAACTGCTTGAGCCCGGTGATCCGGTAGGAGTAGAACTCTTCGGCCGACTGCACGTTCGTCCGGGTGGTGAAATCCCGTGCGGCGTAGTCCGGAATGTCCGGGTTGTTGGCGTCTATCTTCCTCTCCACGAAGGCGGAACCGCGGTACTGGCCGACGATCTTGTCCCGCTCGGGATTGAACTCGTTCTGACCCGCACCACGACCTTTCTTGATGGCTTCGACCCAGAAGTGCACTTTGTAGGTGTTCGACCGGGTGGTCAGGCGGGGGTAGATGGTGGCATAGGGACGCTCGCGGGCGTTGTCACCGGTGAGCCGGTGCTCGCTCCAGAACTTCTCCATCGGCGGGTAGTTACCCGTGGTCTTGTCGGCATCGCCGATCTCCAGATCGACCCCGGTCGTCAGCTCGGGGACGAGCCAGATCGAGCAGATCTCCGATGGCGACTTGAAGATGTTGTCGCGGTCCTTGGCGAACTTGTCTTCGAACTGCCGCAGCGTTTGGAACACGTCGATCGGGTGGCGGTAGTTGTGCGAGTTCGTCGCGGAATCGTCGATCTTGTAGACCATGGAATCCTCGTCCGGAATGGCCATCATCCGCTCGTTTTTGAGCACGGCGTGCAGGCCGGTCCGCCGCGTGATGTACTGGAACGGGAGGATCTGGTAGTTCATGTTGATCTTCCCGTCCGTGGCGAACTTGTCGCTGATGGCGTAAGGCTCGACCACGGGCATCCAGAACAGCTCCGCGATGAGGTGATCCGGGGGAAGGCTCGGGATGTCGTCGCCGTCGAGGGCGCCCGCCTCCCCGTAGTGCCCACCGCTGGGGTGGGTGGCCGTGGGCGGACCGAAGGGGATGGCGGCGTTGGGGCGGAAGAGCAGCGTATGCCACGGAACCCCTTTCAGCGAGAGCGTGGGGAGCGAGCCGAACATCATCGACGAG
>CAZKYJ010001182.1:0-1658 GCA_964556355.1 uncultured Verrucomicrobiales bacterium
TCCGGAGGTCTGCGTGGTCGATGTGCGCACCGAACGCGGCCAACCGCTCGGCCTGCTCGCCAACTACGCGCTCCACTATGTCGGTGGCATTCCCTCGGTAACCGAGCAGGATGGAACGGTCCGAGGCATGGCGTCGGCGGACTACTTCGGGGAGTTTGCCAGGGTGATGCCCTATCGCCTTGGCGGCCGACCGCCCGAGGGCTTCGTCGCGATGATGTCGAACGGGGCAAGTGGAGACATCAACAACATTCCCTTCGGCATCGAGCGCGCGCCCCGCGCCCCGTTCGAACAATGCCGGATCGTGGCGAGAAAAGCTGCCGACGCCGCGTGGCGGGCCATCCGGAAGATCGAGACCTACGAGGCATCCCCCGTGATCGCGACGCGCCAGCGCGAGGTGACGCTCACCTATCGGAAACCCACGGAGGCCGAGGTGAAAAACGCCCTGCGACTGCTCGAACTCACCCGCGAGGAACGCGAGGCGATCCACAAGAAGACCACCAATTACGCCAATCACACGATTCGGTTCGCCGAGCCCGAGAGTCCGGGAACCGAGGACGTGATCGTCCAGGCGTTCCGGATCGGCGACCAGGCGATCGTGTCGATGCCCTTCGAGGTACTGGTGGAAATCGGCCTGGAGATCAAGGAAAGGAGCCCGGCTCCGCGCACCTTCCTCATCGAGCTGGCCAACGGCAGCTACGGGTATCTCCCCCCGCCGAACCAGATCGAGCTGGGCGGCTACGAAACCTGGCTGGGAACGTCGCGGTTCGAAAAGCACGCGTCGGAGGTGCTGGTGAGGGAGTTGCTGGAGATGCTCGGGGAGCTCTGGGAGGAGGGGTGAGGTTGGTTTGGTGGATGGGATCGTGCCGGATGAGCGGAGGGGCGAGTTCGGGTGACTCGAACAGGGTTGTAGCACGACAACCGGAAAAACTTTCACTCAATCCGCTTCAGCTTTTCGGGGGCACCTCACGGCCGCGAGAATAGAGTGCCGCTGAGTCGCGACGATAATTCCGTTCGCGCATTCATCTCCCACCGCCTGTCGAAGTGAGCCCGACTGGACCGGCTTCGCTCCGGAACAAATTCCTTGAAATGTAGGGCACCTGTCAATACGTGGAGGGATGTCGCTGCTCGAGGGAAAAAAGGGAATCGTGACCGGTGTGGTCAACGAATATTCGTTCGCCTACCACATTCTGAAGAGCCTCCAGGAACAAGGGGCCGATGTGGGCCTCGCCTACCTGCCCGGAAAAGCCGTCGAGCGGCGGATCGCAAAGATCGCAGAGAGGGAAGACATCTCCTTCACCTGCCCCATGGACGCGCAGAGCGACGAGTCGATCGAGGAGGCTTTCGCCGTCATCAAATCGGACTTCGGTGACATCGATTTTTTCGTTCACTCGATCGCCTTTGCGAAGTCGGATGATCTTGAAGGCACGTTTGTCGACACCACCCGGGAAGGCTTTGCCCTGGCCCTGGACGTCAGCGCCTACAGCCTGATTCCCATGGCGAGAGAAGCCTCGAGAATCATGCCCAAAGGCGGATCGATCATCACCCTGAGCTACCTCGGAAGTGAGCGTGTCATCCCCAACTACAACGTCATGGGCGTGGCCAAGGCGGCGCTGGAAACTTCGGTGCGGTACCTGGCCTACGATCTGGGCCCGAGCAAT
>CAZKYJ010001183.1:0-1652 GCA_964556355.1 uncultured Verrucomicrobiales bacterium
CGAAGAGCGGAGCGCCCCGTCGCGCGGATCGGCGATCCGCCTGCCTCCGTCCACCGAGTCCCACTCGAAAACCGGGGAGCCGATGGCGCCGAGTCCCGGGGCGGGCGACTCCGGGGCGGGGGAGCCGGGAGGGGGGGCCGCTGCCGGTGCCGCAGCTTGGAACGGCTGTGCCGGAGCGATCCACGCATCGCCAAAAAAGTCCCCGCGCTGATCGTCGGTCACCTGGAGCCAGCGTTCGACCCGGGTGAAGCCAGCATCGAACTGGCCGAGGTAGAGGTTGGCGGCATCGCCACCGACCCCGGGGCCGGTCATGGTGAAGAAGCGGGGGTCGTTGCTCCAGTGGGGGAAATACATGTCTTTGCCGCCGATCCCGGGCGCGTCGTTCATCGCGATGTCCCTCTTGTTCGTGCCGTTGGCATCGAACATGGTCACGGCGCGGTGGTTCCCTTGGAAGACGAAGAAGCGATACGAGTTGTCGGGACACATCGAGGGCCAACACCCGTTGGCATACTCGGTCGGCCTTCCCGCCGCCACGTCGATGATCCCGCAGTGCGGCCAGGGAAAGGCGTCGGCGGCGCGCGTCCCGTCCGCCGATAGCCGGAACCAGGGCATACCTTGGTGGCCGGTCGCCGTGGCCGCGTAGACCGGTTCGACGACGCCCGGCTGGTCGAGCCGGCGCCGCTCTACCGGGGCGCCGAGGCTGCCGTCGCCCGAGCGGAGGTAAACCCACTGGATCCCGGTGGTGGGATCGCGCCAGACGCTGGCCGCGAAACCGTAGGCAAAGTCCCGGTCGTGGCTGCCGTCCCAGTAGACGGCGCGCGTGATCTTTGTCGTCCGGTCGGAGTAAATGATCTGACTCCCGTCCGGCGTGATGAGCGGGCGGCTGTACGAGCGCTCCGTGCCGAGGATCTGGCGGATGCCCCGGCCGTCCTCCGTGTCGAGTCCGAAGAGGGTGAACCCGCCGGATTGCCCAACGAAGTCCCGCGAGCCGACAGGTGATTGCGCCCAGACGATCCGGGTGTGGGCACCGGTGAGCGCCTCCACCTGATCGGAGATCGGAGCTCCCGACGCCACCGACGGCGGGAGGAAGATCAGGGTTACGAAGGTGAAAATCACCAGGAGAATGCGGGAATGGTCGGACATCGTTCATTCAACGGGAGGCAGTCCCGTCCGTCTATCATACGTGTTGCGCGCGGCAGCGGATGGGGGCTCGGCCAGACACGATGCGCCGCAGGTGATCAAGGACATTCTCCTTGACTGACGACCAGGACTCCCAATACTGGGAGGGTTCCCCAGCAATCCCAACGCCGACACCACCCACCTCCTTCCTATGAGATCCGTTTTCTTCATCCTTGCCGCATCGGTAGCCACCTCCAGCGCCGCCACGCTGGGCGTAAAGTTCATCGATTCGGAAGACGTGCCGTTCGGTGCTTCGGTGGCGGGAGCTCCAGGGTTCGAGCAAGGCAACTGGAATTTTCTCACCACCGACTGGTCCGGGAACGCGCCCAATGATGGGCCGCTCGCCTCGTTACAGGATTCATCAGGTGCCGCGGCCTCACAGTTCATGGGCGTCGCCTACCCCGGCCACAACGATGCCATCCACTACGACTCGGCCAACACGTGGCGATCGGGAAGCGGGAACGCGACGGCCA
>CAZKYJ010001184.1:0-271 GCA_964556355.1 uncultured Verrucomicrobiales bacterium
CCTGAGCAAGCGGCTCCGCGTCGTGCGGATCATCGTATCCAGTGCTTCCGGCGCCATCTCGGGCACCAGTTTGCACAGGACGCAGCGGTAGATCATCTTCCGGGATTCGCTGCAGGCTCAGGTGTCCCAGCGGAGGGCACCCTTTTTCAGCACATAAACATAGGCGACGCCCAAGATGCCGACGAAGCTGAGCATGCTCCAAAATATCGCCGTGCCTTGGGCGGCGACAAACTCCCGGAACACGACCGCCCACGGGTACATAAAGACCACC
>CAZKYJ010001184.1:281-1651 GCA_964556355.1 uncultured Verrucomicrobiales bacterium
CGAAAATGACGAAGAGCATCGCCACCAGGTAAAACTTGACACTGAACCGTGCCTGCGCGTCGCCCACCGGGAGCATCCCACATTCGTAGGCCGATTCTTTGACCGGGTTGGATTTCCCACTCTTTCCGAGCAGGACGCTGAGGATCAGGGTGACGGCGGCGAAGCCGCTCGCCACCACCAATTGCATGAGGACGGGAAGATAATCTTCTAGCATGGTAGAGTCGGGTGTCGGGCACTTCCGCCCGGGGGAAGAGAAGCACCATTGCGCGGTTTCCACAAGGCGGATCACCCCCCAAAAACACACAACCCCGGACACCGCAAAGGTGGCCGGGGTTGGCTGTTAGTTTTTGGGAGCTTTGCTCCGTCGAATCGCGCTCCGGTTACTGGGCAGCGGCAGCGGCTGCCGCCCGCGCCTCGGTCTTGGCGGCGATCGCCGCGCTGGAGGCTTCACCGATCCGGTCAAGACCACGATAGGTCTTGCCCTTTTTCTCCACGAGACCACGGGTCACCAAGTTCTGGAGTTTCTCGTAGGCGCGAAGTCGGAGCATTTCCTCCCCGCCGCTGACGGCGTTTCGCTTCTTGAGATTTTCGTAAACGAGGCCAAAGAGACCGTTGAATTCATAGGTGTCCGGGTTCGAGAGGACGTTGACAAGTTCGTCCGTCACATGATCCGGAACACGTCGCGAGAACCGTGTTCTTCTTACTGTTGCCATAGACATCAAGCATACCACAGGTTCGGTTCCTCGGCGAAGCCTAAACGTCTCGCGGAGAAAATTTTCGCGCCCTGCGCCTAGTTTTTGCGAACGCGACCGAAGCGTGTAACTCCCATGTATTTACGGAGTAACGTCCCGTTTGAATTTTAAGGTCTTTCCGTTAAAATTTCGGCGCCTGCCTCACCGCCTTGGGAAAAACTGCCAACTGCGCGGATGCCCTCGTCATCGATTTCTAGCAGCTCGATCGAAGCCGGATAGAGCGCGTCCTCGTAGGCGGCGGCGATCACTTTCCCGAAATCGCGGAAGGTGGGCATGGTTCGGGGAAAAACGTAGACGGTGTCGCGATCGGGTGCCGCGACGAGGAGCCGATCGCCGAAAAGCTCCCGAAACTTGGCCAGGAAGCCGGTCGCGAAGACCGTCGCGGCGGCTAGGGAGTTTTCGGTTCGCAGGATGGCATAGGCAGGAATTCCCCGGGCGTCGCGTGATACCGTAGGCTCGGTGGCCGCGAGAACGCGGTCGCCGGTGGTAGCCGCCCGGGCGCCGAATTCTTGCCACCCGAGCCCGAGAGCCTTCCAATGCTCAGGCTCGAGGATCTCCGGCCCGAATGGTCCGATGCGGGCCGGGACTCGATCGGTCGCCGCCGAGCCGGGGATCGGG
>CAZKYJ010001185.1:0-1650 GCA_964556355.1 uncultured Verrucomicrobiales bacterium
CGGCATCGGCAAGACAGATCGCGATAATCTGGCGCAGCTCGGTGAAGAGTTCGGAGGCCGATGCGGACGGCCACCGGTGAGGGGAAGCAACGGATTCAGCGAGGGCGGCGAGCGTTGCGTCGCTTCGGGCTGCGGCAATGGAGAGAGCTTCCCTGCCTGCGTCCGCGTGTTGGGTGCGGCCCGCTAGAAGGTATTGTGCAGAGAGCCGGACATCCGTGTCGTCTATAGCTTCGAGCGGCTCCCTCGTCGTGACGAGCTGGAAAAGTTCGGGTTCCAGCCGGTGTCCGCCCGGTTCTCGAGTGGGTCTGAGGTCGGAAAGGTCCGGCGGTGCGGCGTCGATGAAGACGTAGACCCAAACGATTGCTGCGATCGTCAGGATCGGTATGAAGCCTAGCGTTGCGAGCGTGCGGTAACGATTCGCGGATAGCATCGGCTGGGCTATTCGGGATTTCCGGGTGGGATCTCGCGGGTGGGTTCCGCATCTGTCGCTCCGACATCACCGCCGCTGTCGAGGAAGTCTGTTCCGATCTACCAGACGAGGCGGCGGGCCGCATCGGAACGGAGCGGCGTTCCGTTGTAGGGATCGGAGGGCGGGTGTGGCAGGAGGCCGGGAAGGATCGCCGAGAGGGTGGCGGGGAGCCGGCCGGTTTCGATCTCGGTGATCCGGAGGGCGAGTACCACCGAGTGAGTCAGGTGGTCGGGGAGAACGGAGTTCGGATCTTGGGCTCGGAGGAGGGCGAATAGCTCCGGCTCGCCGCCGGGGTAGGGGGGGCGTGGCGGCGGGGTGAGATCCGAATCGTCTTGCGCGGGGATGTCGTAGAAGAGGTAGAGCGCCACGACCGCCGCGAGGAGGACGCCGGTGACGGCGGCAAAAGCGAGAATCGCGCGATGGCGTTGGCGGATCGGGGGCACGAGTTCTACAGTAGCACCCTGTGGGGCAACCGGGAAACGGTGCCAGGAGTAAACGATGCGAATGACTAGATTGAAACGGTGTTGCTGTGCACGAAAACTGCTCGGCATCAGGGGCGTGCGATGGATGATGACGACGGGAATCGGCAAGCTCGCGGCAGGGTGTCTGCTGGCCGGGAGCCCGGCCGTGGCGACGGCTGCCGACAAGGCGGAGATCGACCTTGCCTACGTGGAGAAGCGGGCGAGAGAACTCTCGGAGCGCAAGTACGAAAGCCGTAAAGACGACCTCCCAGAAGCTCTCTCGGCCCTGACTTACGAGGAGTACACCAGGATCCAGTTTCGCGGGGACCACAATTTCTGGCGCGAGGAGGACACCAATTTCGAGGCACAGTTTTTCCATCCCGGCTACCTCTACCGGGTCCCGGTGCAGCTGAACGAATTCACCGAGTCGCACGTCCAGCGGATCCGGTTCGTGGGCGAATTCTTTGACTACCACGACGCGTCGATCCAGGGGGCGGTGCCCGTCTCGGCCGGCTATGCGGGATTCAAGTTGCTTTTCCCGCTCGACGAGACCAAGGGCTGGCACGACGAGGTCGTCACCTTCCTTGGTTCCAGCTACTTCCGCATGCTGGGAGCCGGTATGAGCTACGGCATCAGCGCCCGGGGATTGGCCATCGACACCGGACTGGAGGCGGTCAACGAAGAATTTCCCGATTTCGTCGAGTTCTGGTTGAAGAAGCC
>CAZKYJ010001186.1:0-1650 GCA_964556355.1 uncultured Verrucomicrobiales bacterium
GTTTGGGGACGCAGCTCGACACGATCCGCTTCTGCAGCTTGATCGCGGAGGAATTGAATACCCCTCCTACGCAGACGCGGGCATTGATCTTGGGTGAACATGGGGAGTCGATGGTGCCGATCTGGAGTAGTGCCACGGTAGCGGGACTGCCCCTGGAAAAGTACCCGGGCTGGACGCCGGCGCTAGCCAATCAGTTGTTCACCCGCACCCGCGGCAGCGGGGCTGAAGTGATCAAGCGGAAAGGGGGCGCCGGTTTTGCGGTCGGCATCGCCATCCGCGACTGCGTGGAAACGATCGCCTTGGACCGGCGTCGTGTGATGCCGATCAGCTCGGTCCAGTCGGGCTGTTACGGGGTACACGACGTGGCCCTCTCGGTGCCCACCGTGTTGGGTCGGGGCGGCGTGCTGGAGCGTCAGGAGATCGATCTCTGGCCCAAAGAAGTGCAGGGGATACGCGCCAGCGGCGGCAGTCTTCGCAAAACGCTAGACGTTGTCCAGCAACGGGTGGGCTGATTTTTTGGTTCTCTTTTTCAGCCTTTTTTCAGCTCCCCCCCAAAATCCGCCACCGCTTCGCTAGACCTCCTGCCACCATTGCTCGTATAACTTTTTTCGGTTATCGGCGGTTTCCGATAATGGCGCGTCACATCGTGGTGGCGTGCCGGCCCGCTGACGAGGGAACGCCAAGCTGGCGTCCCGCGGTCATTCCAGGCAAGCTTGCCGGGCAAGGCGTTTGCCGATCCCCTTTGGTTCTTGGTAAGGTTCTCTCTTGAGCAGTAAGGAAGAAGCGTTCGAAGTCGACGGCACCGTCACCCAGGCGTTGGCGAATACTCGATTCCGTGTCCAGTTGGAAACGGGCAACGAGGTTCTTGCGCACGTCGCGGGCCGCATGCGGAAGCACTTTATTCGTATCGTTCCCGGTGACAAGGTTCGGGTGGAGCTTTCTCCCTACGACCTGAGCAAGGGACGGATTGTCTACCGCGAGCGCTAGCCGCATCCATTTTTGAACGCGGCCGATTTTGGCACGCGTTTTTCTCACATATGCGACCCAGACGACACTCCGTGAGTGGTTTCGCTGTAGGTTCGCTTCTTCTCGACCGGTCATGTCGGCGAATAGGCCAGCATTTGGCGGGATTTTTCGACGAGTCTCGGAAGCTGCCCTGTCTCGCGGGTCCCGCAGCCAACCTGCTTGAGCGGACCGATTGTTTTTAGCCGGAGGCCCGCTGAGTTGAAACTCGGAGGGCTAGGTTGCGGGTAGGATAATTGAGCGGAGAGGCCAAAGGCCGGCGGCGGCTGGACGGTGTCGCCCCTTTCTCTCCCAACCCCGATATTTTCAGATCGTTTTGAATGGGCTCTTCCTCCCCAGGAAGGGCTGTCCCCGTGAAACTGATGAAGGAAAGACGACAATGCAACGGACCAAGAGGATTTTGACAGGAATGCAGGGGTGGACGGTGGCAGTCTGCATGCTGGCAGCCATCGCTGTTCCTTGTTTACCGGTCATGGCCCAAGAAACGCCTGCGGCGGCGGAAGCCACGTCGACCGAGCCGGTCGTGGTGGTTTCCATTTCCGGCGTCGAAGAAGTAGGCGGCGCCGTCTCCTATCTTTCCGAGGCGGTTGGACAGCCAGGAGCCGGTGGCATGTTTGCCGCCATGGC
>CAZKYJ010001187.1:0-1648 GCA_964556355.1 uncultured Verrucomicrobiales bacterium
GACATCGCCGCCGGTCGGGAGAGCGTCGGAGACACCACCACGCTCGAGGACCTCAACGTCCTCGCCTCGCTCCGGCAGTCCGGGGAAGAGGCCTGACCCCGGCGGGACGAGAGGTCATTTCCGCACTGGCGAGATCCACGAGAATCCGCTAATATTGCGATCTTCATACTCCCTGTCCCCAATCGATACTTTCTCCACGCAATGAACCTCATCGGCTTCCAGCTGAGTCGGGCGGCCCGATTCTTCGGATTTGCCAGCCAGCGCCGACGCCACGCCTGCATGCTGCGGGAGACCCAGTTCCTCAACGAGGCGGTGGATCTCCTCGGTCGCAGCGCCTGGCAGGACGCCGGCGAAATCGAGGATCTCGCCGCTGAGTTCTGGCAGATCAAGAACGCGGAGCGCGAACAGCGCGAGCTCCGGCAACGCGTTGCGGCGATCGAGGAGGAGGTCGCCACCCTCGATGGACAGCGGGCGCAAATCGAGGCGGGCGCCAGCAAGGAGCTCGACGTCCTGCACCAGCGGAAGTCCGCCAAGCTCGAAGAGTCCGCCATCTCGCGACAGAAGATCGTCGAGCGGAAGGAAGAGCTCGACAAGGTCAAACGGCGATACGCCGGCATGCGCTTCAAGCTCCAAGCGACCACCGGCCCCGGCGCCGCCGAGCCCGCCTCCGAACAGGGTGCCGCCGACATCGAAGACGCGATGAGTTCACTTCGCGCACAGTTCTCGACACTCGAAGGCGAAATCGCGAAAACCGAAGCCGACCTCGGCGTCCTCGACGCGGAAGTCTCCGCCATCAACTCGGACATCGATGCCCGGAAGGAAAAGCTCAAATTGGAGCTCACCGACGTCGTGACGAAGATCGGACGAAACAGCAAGACCTTGGCCGAAATTTCCGCCAAGACCGGGGCGCTCCAGAACTCCAAGAGCGTGCTGGCCAACCGCATCGGCCGCTATCTCTCACAAAACATCGACAGCAAGGCAGCCGACGTCCGCTCCGTGCTCCGCAAGCACCGCACGCTCTCGTCGAAGATCCTGCACTACCGGCGCTCGATCGGCTACCAGCAGCGCCTCGTCCGCGGCTGAGTGCGCGCCGCCCGGGACGCCCCCCAATGGACGAACCTCCCCCACCACCTCCGGAACTCATCCGCACGCGGGCTCTCCGTCGCCGCTTCGGTCGGGTCCCGGCGGTGGACGGCTTGGAAATGACCGTTCGCGAGGGGGAAATCTACGGGTTTCTCGGCGTGAACGGTGCCGGCAAGACGACCACGATCCGCATGCTCGTGGGGATCACCGCCCCGGACGGCGGGTCGATCTCGCTCCTCGGCGAGACGGCGCGCCGCACCACGCTGGCTCAAAAACGTCGCATCGGCTATGTCTCGCAGGAGCAAGTTTTCTACCCGTGGATGAATGCGCGCTCCCTGGGACGGTTCGTCGGCGGCCTCTACCCGACGTGGGACAAGGCCGAGTACCGGCGGCTGCTCGAGGTCTTGGAAGTCCCTCCGAAGCGCAAGGTCGCCGCGCTCTCCGGCGGCATGCGGGTCAAGCTTGCCCTGGCGCTGGCGCTGGCCCCGCGCCCCCCGCTGCTCATCCTCGACGAACCCACCGCCGGGCTCGACCCCGTAGCCCGACGGGAGTTCTTGGAGATTAT
>CAZKYJ010001188.1:0-1648 GCA_964556355.1 uncultured Verrucomicrobiales bacterium
GCAGACGCTGCCGTCTTCGTTGGCGAACACGGGGAGCTCGGGCGAAAAGACGCACCGGATGCGCAGGCGTTTGCCCTCGCCTTTGGGGTAGCCGTGGGAGCGGCGGAGCTTGCGGCGGACGAGGGCGAGGAGCGGGTCGTTGTAGGCTTTCGCCAGGTCCGCCACCAGGATACGCGTCGGGTCCGAGCGCCCGCCCGCGCCGCCGCAGCTGATAACCTTGATCTTGGCGCGGTGGCACTTCGCCAAAAGGAGGGCCTTGTTGGTCATGGTATCGATGCAATCGACCACGAAATCGATGGGCGGATCGTCCGCGGCCAGGAAGGCGTCGGCGGTGGTAGCAGTGAAAAACTTGAGCACCGGGCGGACGTCGACGGCCGGGTTGATCGCCCGGGCGCGCTCGGCCATGACCACCGCCTTCGGGCGGCCGATATCGGCGTCGGTGGCGTGGAGCTGGCGGTTGACGTTCGAAATGCAGACCTCGTCCAGATCCAGGAGCGTGAGTGTCCCGATCCCCGAGCGGACCAGAGCCTCGGCGGCCCACGAGCCCACCCCGCCGATCCCGACGACGGCGACGTGCGCGCGGGCGAGGCGCTCCAGCCCGCCTTCCGAGACGAGGCGGGCGATCCCGCCGAAGCGGTCGTGGTCGGGAGTGGTCATGCGTGTCTTAATTGGTCGGAACGATTGAAAGACAAGCCGAATCCCCGAAAGTATGGGTTTTTTGCCATGAAAACCCGCCACCGATTTTTCCGCCTGATTTGCGCCTCCCTGCTTCTTGCTACCGCTGCCCCCGCGGCCGACCAGCCGGAGTGGATCTGGGCACCGGGTGAGGTCGGCGACGACCAGGTTGTCTACCTGCGCAAGAAATTCCAGGTCGCGGACGGAGGCAAGCCAGCCAGCCTCGTGGTTTCGGCGGACAACGCGGTGGAGGTCACCCTCAACGGGAAGGTGGTGGCCAAGGACGATAGCTGGGAGTCGCCCAGCCGCGCCGACGTGACGGACGCGCTCAAACAAGGCTCGAACACCATCGCGGCTCGCGCCAGCAACTCCGGTGGCGTCGCCGGATTTCTGGCGGAACTCGTCGTCGGTGGAGAGGTGGTGGTCGTCTCCGACACCTCGTGGACGGTCTCTACCGAAGACGTCGATGGCTGGACCGGGGGGGATTTCGACGACAGCAGCTGGGACAACACGGTCGCCAGTGGGAAGCTCGGCACCGGGCCGAGGGCCACGCTGAACCGTGCCGCGCTGGATGCGGCAGGGATCGCCATCACCCCACAGGCCACCCCGGTCGACCAGATCAAGATGCTCCCCGGCTTCGAGGCCGAACTCATCTACTCGGTGCCGAAGGACGAGCAGGGTTCGTGGGTCAGCATGGCCATCGACCCGAAAGGGCGGCTCATCCTCTCTGACCAATACGGTGGGCTCTACCGGCTGACCCCCGGCGAAACGCCCGCCGAGGCGGTGGTGGAAGAGATCGAGGTCGACATGGGGCACGCCCAGGGCTTGCTCTATGCGTTCGACAGCCTCTACGCGGTGGTCAACGACGGGGCGCATGGCGGTCGCGGCCTCTACCGGGTGACCGATGCCAATGGCGATGACCAGTTCGACAAGGTGGTGCTCCTGAAAAAGTTCGCCGAGCAAGGCGGGGAGC
>CAZKYJ010001189.1:0-1648 GCA_964556355.1 uncultured Verrucomicrobiales bacterium
TTTTCCCCGCAAGCGGCCAACGAATCCAGGGAGATGGTCGCGGTTTGGGTGCGGCGAGAGAAAAATGACGAAGGCAATTCACCGGTGTTCCGGCGGGTGTCTCCACCCCTCTCCGGTGAGGAGGAAGCGCTGGTCGTATTAAAGAGCTACGCCAGCGGCCGGGAAGGATTGAAAACCTTGCTCGAATGGAAGGAGGGTTGAAAAACCGTCTAATGAGTCCCGTCAGCACCGCTATCGCCATCCGTGGTGTGAAGAATGTTTTGGCGCCGCCAGATCGGGACGACGTCCCTGCCAAGACACAGGGCTCCCCGCCGCAATCGAATGCAGGCTAAGCTTTTCAGGCCTCCAACTCTGCCGCATCCGCCCTCGATAGCGATTGTTTTCCAAATAGTCACGATCGTCCTCTTCTGCTTCACTCCGCTGCTGCTGATCCGGGACGGCGATGCCGCGCCACCGCAAGGGGCAGGCCATGAAACCGCTTCCGATCAGCCGTTTACCGGCTTGTGGGAGACCGATTACGGCATCCTGCGGCTCAGGCAGGAAGTGGGCGATGTGACGGTAGTCTATCCCTGGGCCGGCGGTACGGCGCGTCTCCGGGGTGTCGCTGATGAGTCGAATATGCTCATGTTCGAATGCGAGGAGCCAAACGGCTTGACGGGGAATGGAACGTTCATTCTCGATTCGAAAGACGACTCCTACAGCGGTACTTGGGCCGCCGAGACGAGACGGGGCGGAAAGTGGAACGGGACGCGGGTCGTTGCCCGAGAAAAAGTGGTTTGGCTCATCGTGCTTGAAGCGCACTGGGAGCGAGGGCTGGCGGATTCCGAGTATTCCTATGGCGCCATGCTCCGCAGCTTTTTCAATCGGGACCCGTCCGTCCATGTGCGTCACCGGTTTGTCCATGACGTTGCCGGCCTTCAGCGCTGGTGCCAGGAGGTCGTCTTCCTGGCAGAACCGGTCGTTCTCTATTTTGCCTCCCAAGGGACCAAGGAGGGTTTGTCAATTGGTCGCGACGTCGTCGATGCCAAAGTCCTGGCAGCCTGCCTGGAGGGAGTCGACAACCTTGAGTTGCTTCACCTTGGGTCTTGTATGGTCGGGGGGGGCAGCCTTCCAGAGGGTCTGCACATCGAGCTCGCCGAATCGCGCCGTTTTCCCATTTCCGGGTATGCGGAGAACGCGGACTGGGCAGGCAGCGCCGTGGTCGACTTCGCTTACCTCGATCTGATCCTGTGCCGCGGCCTGTCACCGAGCGAGGCTGTGAAACAGACGCGACGGATGATCACCTTTGCCGGGAGTGATCCCGTTGCAGGTACGGCGATAAGAGCCGCGGATCTGCGGTTAGTCAAGGCTCCGAAACATTGAGCCGTTGGGAGATGAACGACTTGCCTGTTGGGCTGACGCGCATGGAGGCCGATCTGCACTGCGAAGATACCACCTCACGGAATTTCCGTGGCGGCAGAACTGGGCGTGGCCACCGACAGGCGGCGAACGATCCAATAGTGGCATGCCAATTCAACCGTCGGAGCAGAGATCGGGGCGCGCTCTCAGGTAGCGTGTGGCAGCACTTTCAAGTCCGGTCGAGATGAGATCGGCAATGATTCGAACAGCTCTATGGGAATCATCATCGTAGTAGCCAGCGCGGGGAGTT
>CAZKYJ010001190.1:0-1647 GCA_964556355.1 uncultured Verrucomicrobiales bacterium
GTAGTTGAGTGCTTCCGCCCCGGTTCCCACGACGATGCGCCCGAAGCCGGCCTTCTTGAGAAACTGCTTGAACAGCGTCTGCAGAGCGGGGTCGTCGTTGACGACGAGAACGGTCGGTTGTCCGCCTTCATCCGTTTTCAGGATGTCCCGATCGAGCAGGCTTCGCTTGATGCGCCAGCGTCCCCCGATCTGGATCGCGGGTAGTTGCCCGCGCTGGACGAGGTAGTAGACGGTAGGGAGAGGAATCCGCAGGTACTCCGCAGTTTCCTTCACGGTCATGAGTTCGGGTGGTTCTTCGTCAGCCATGTTTCAGGTATGGGTTGTCCCCGGAAGGCTTCCGAAGTGTTCCTCAAACCCGTGGAAACGGGTAAAATAGTCACAAATTCAGTACTAGCGATGCCGGATTGGGTTCAGTATGGCCACTTTTCTTATAAAGACAAGAAATAAATGAGAAATATTTTCATTTTTGAGAGTCTTTCGTGAGAGTTCCCCAGCGAGAGGGGCTGCTCTCTCTACGTTCGAAAGAACGCCAAAACTTTCAATAGGCTTTCTTCCTCCTGTAAAAGGCACAATCCCTGTCGGGCGGATGGCAGGGCGGAGCACGAGACGGCCGGCGCCTGCTCTCGCGGCCCCGACGCGAGCCACCCGGTCTCCCGGCCGGGAGCGATGGCAACGATTCGGCGGATCCGGGAGGGGGCTCGAGGTGGTGAACGGGAAGGGGGGCAGCCGGAGAAGTAGTGGATTAATCGGCGAGTTGGTCTAAGAAGAACCATGACATTTCTGGAAGCCGTAATTCTTGGTTTGGTGCAGGGATTGACCGAGTTTCTTCCCGTCTCCTCTTCGGGTCATCTCGTCCTGACCCAGGAGTTCATGGGAATCGACGACAAGGGGGTGACCTTCGAAATTCTCGTGCACTTCGGCACCCTCCTGTCGGTCATCATCTATTTCTGGAGACCGCTCTGGCGTCTCGTCCTGTCGATCGTTCCCCCCTTCCGGGAGGAGTACGCGGGGGACCGGAAACGGATCGTCTACCTGGCGATCGCGAGTGTCCCCGCGGCCATCGTGGGATTCTCACCGCTGAAGGACGTGTTCGAGGGAACTTACGAGAAGCCGGCCGTGGTCGGGTTGCTCCTCGTCGTCACCGGGGTGATCCTGTTCCTGCCGCGACTGATGAAGCGACGCGGACAGAGGGAGGTGGGCTGGGGCTCCGCGTTGATCATGGGGATCGGGCAGGCCTTCGCGATTCTTCCCGGGGTGTCCCGTTCGGGATCGACCATCGTGTCCGGGATGCTGGCTGGCACGAAGTCGTCCGCGGCTGCGGAGTTTTCCTTCCTAATGGCGATTCCGGCGATCGCGGCGGCGGCACTCCTGGAAACCCGGCATCTCGTCGAGGTGAGGGCGGATCTGCTCGGCCCCTACGTGGCGGGCGCGGTGGTCGCCTTTCTGTCCGGCCTCGCCGCCATCTACACGGTTCTCGCGGCGATTCGACGCGGTAAGTTTGAATATTTTGGCGTTTATTGCATCCTCGCCGGGATCGTTTGTTTTTTGTATTTTCGGGGAACCGGTGCCTAATCTTTCCCGGGATCGGCACGTTCTGAATCGTGTCAGGCCCGGTCTTTTCCGGTCTCTTGTGATGTACCCCCGCAG
>CAZKYJ010001191.1:0-1640 GCA_964556355.1 uncultured Verrucomicrobiales bacterium
GCACATGCCTGCGCGGCGGCCTGGCGGGGCTGGTGGCGGATGGTGGACGGTGCCATGCCGAAGGTGGGGGCGGGCTCGCGCCCGAGGCTGCGGCACATGGCGGCGATCAACGCATGGTGGTGGATCGCGTGCCCGAGGAGGAACTGGAGTTCGCGCCGGACGGTCGAGCCGCTCCAGTGCGCGGGGTCGTCGGCATTCTCGCTATCGGCGTTGACCCGGACGGTGCAGGAGGCGTCGAGATCTCCCGCGGGGAACGTGCGAAGGCGGTCCGCGATGGACGCCAGCGCCGACCGGGCGACGGCGGCATCGCGTTCGATGCCGGGATCGCGCGCGCGTCGTTCATAGTCGATGCGCCCGCCGGAGAGGCCAGCGTAAAAATTCTCGAAATGGTCGATGTTGTGCCGGACATGCCCCCCGATGGAGGCGTGGAAAAAGGCGGGGTGCTGGTGGGCAAATTCGTCGGGCGAGAGCGAGTCGAGGAGGTCGATGGCCTGCTGGAGGCAGGCGATGGTGTCGTCCAGGATCGGGGCAATGGGCGTGGCGTCGTCCATGGTGTCGGTCGTTACTCGGTGGTGAGTCGCTTGTAGGTGGCAGGATCCGCTTTGAGCGTCAACATATCGCCTTGGCGGGTGAGGTCACCGGTTATTTCGACAGGGAGCGCCACCAGGTCGAGCACCTCTTGGTTGACGCTGTCTCCCCCGGGACCGGTGAGCAAGAGATAGATGGGGGCGCCGTTCTCCTGGCGGACGAGGAGGACGGGGGGGATGCCGCCGGAGATACAGCGGACGGCACAGGCGCGATGGGTCTCGAGATTGCCGGGGTTCATCACCCCGAGGTAGCACTTGGAATCGACGATCTCCCCTTGGAAGGTGAAGGTGCCGAGGTCGGCTGGCGGGGCGGGAGCGAGGGGGATGTCCTCACCGGGAACGGCGGCTTCGAGGGTGTTGGGCACGAGTTCGATCATCGTCTGATCCCCCCGGTAAATGAGGGTTCCGTCGAGGGAGACCCACTTTTCATCAAAGGCCGCAGCCGCCTCCACCGGGACGCCGAACTTGAACTGCGAGACGAGGTAATAGCGGGAGAAGGCGGCATCGTCGCCCGTGGATCCGGGGCGGGGGACGAGAAGGTGCGGGTAGGGAGACTGCCGGAAGAGACCTTTGAAATTGGCCCTCTGGCCAAACTCGAAAATGGCGTCGCCAGCCGGCCGCTGGGCGAGTGCGGCGACCGCGGCGACGACCGCGGCGAGCGCGGCGAGCGATAGGACGACGGTGCGGGCGAAGGCGCCCGTGCGGGGGGGCGCCGTGCCCTGCCAGCCGATGTAGAACTCGGGTTCGGAATCCACGGGTTGTCAGGAGTGGGTGTTAGACGTTGCGGGGTTCGGGACGGGATCGATGAGGACGGTTCCCTGGTCGACGCGGGAATTGAACGTGGGGACGGACTCGGTGAACGGGGGGGGCGACGCACCCGTGGCCGGATCGTACTGGTAGCCGTGCCAGGGGCAGGTGATACAGCCGTAGACGATGCGCCCCTCACCCAGCGGTCCGTTCTGATGCTGGCAGACGTTCGACACGGCACGGATATTCCCCTCGTGTTTGAAGACGGCGACCCGCTCCCCCGCGATGGTCACGATCATGGCGCGG
>CAZKYJ010001192.1:0-1638 GCA_964556355.1 uncultured Verrucomicrobiales bacterium
GGCCGAGCTACTGCCCGCGATGGTCGAAGCGCACTACCGCGGGGTGCCGGTCGTGGCTCTCACGGCCGACCGTCCGAAACGTTTCCGGGACAGCGGCGCCCCGCAAGCGATCGAGCAGCCGGGGATTTTTGGCGGGTATGTTAGCGGTTCTTGGGATGTGGGCTCACCGCGCGATCTCGCCGGCTGCTCGCTCGACCGTGGGGGGCACTTGAACGTGTGCTTCGAAGAGCCGCCGCCGGCGCGGGTGCCCGATCGGGAGGTGCCGCTCGTGCTCGTTGGGGAGCTTCCCGAAGACCGGCGCGACCCCGTGAACGCATTTCTGCGTGCCGTCGGCAACACGCCGATCTGGGCCGAGGCGACGAGTGGGCTGCGGGAGTCGCGAGGGAGCGTTTTCGAAGAGAGGCAGCTCGGGAGGCTGCCGGTGGCGCGTGTCCTGAGGATCGGCGGCGTGCCGAGCTGCCGGTTGTGGAGGGATCTGGAAACGCGCCCGGACGTGCCGGTGACCTCGGTTTTCGGAGGGAGGTACCCTGGGCTGGCGCGCGAGTCCGACGTCCCGGTCGCGCTCCCGGACCCCTCACTTTGGCGGTCGGAGTGGTCGGGCAGACGCGGTTCTCCCGAACTCCTCGAAGCCCATCCTGCCTCCGAGCCCGCGGCGTTCCGGCGCCTCTCCCTGACGATCCCCGAAGGTTCCCGCGTCTTCCTCGGCAACAGCCTGCCGATCCGCGAGTGGAACAGCTTCGCCTCGACGACCGACCGGGGCCTGCGTTGCATGGCCAACCGCGGCGCCAACGGGATCGATGGACTGCTTTCTTCGTGGCTCGGTGCCAGCGTGGGCGAGGAGGAATCGTGGGCGGTGGTCGGGGACCTTACAGCTCTCTACGACCTGGCGGCACCGTGGGCGTCGGACGGTGCCGGGCTCGGCGCCACGCGCCTCCGCGCCGTGGTGGTCAACAATCGGGGCGGAAAGATCTTTTCTCGGATCCCCTCGCTGAAACACATCACGGCGGGGGAGCGCGCCGTGGTGGAGAACAGCCACGAGCTCGACTTCTCCGGCTGGGCGAAAATGTGGGGCTGGCAGTACGTCCGGGTGGAGGGCGCGGAACGGGTGCCGTCGGATGGCTTGGGAAGGCGCTGCATCATCGAGCTCGTGCCGGATGGGAGCGCGACGGAAGCATTCTGGGAGGAATACGATGCGGGATAGACCCGTCTGGGCATTGCACGGCGCCCTGGGCGTGCCCGGGGATTGGCCGGCCAAGGTCTCCGGAATCGCTCTCTACGACCGCGTCGCCCCATACTGGGAGTTCGCCGATCGGCTAAACCGGGAAGCATCGGGTGAGCCGCTTCTCGTGGGCTATTCGATGGGGGGGCGCCTCGCCCTGCACGCCGCCATCGCCGCGCCGCCGGGCACCTGGCGGGGCGTCGTGGTCGTCTCGGCGCACCCGGGACTGTCGTCTGGGCATTCCGCACGGGTGGCGAGCGACGCCGCCTGGGCGGAGAAAGCGCGCACCATGGACTGGATCCCATTTCTCGCCGAATGGAACGCCCAGCCGGTATTTGGCGGAGCCGCGCTCCCCGACGACCGTCCCGAGTCGCTCCGTGAGCCGGCGGCCCGCGGATTCGACTGGTGGTCGCTCGGTC
>CAZKYJ010001193.1:0-1636 GCA_964556355.1 uncultured Verrucomicrobiales bacterium
GGCTTCGGAACCTTGGGCTACGGCCCGGGCCAGGAGCTCGGCGTCCCGAAGCGCATCGGTGATGCCGTGGGCGGTGAGGGGGTCCTTGAAATAAGCCGCGTCACCCACCAGGGCCCAGCCCGGTCCCCAGGACTGACGAAGGTACCCGACCTGGCCGGGAAACCCGCGAAAATGCCCCGCTTGCCTGGCGCTGTCCAGCTTTTCTGCCAGATCGGGTGCGGACTCGGCCAACACTTGGTGGTAGCCGGCGGCGGTATCGAAGCGGATCTCGTCTCGAAAACGCTGCGGCGGCATGGCGGCGAAGACACAGGTGTTGCCGTCGTTGGTCGGAATCACCCCGGCGCTGACGCCGGGACGGTAATGCCAGTGGTATCCCTTTACATCGAGGCCCGACCAGTATCCGTAAACAACAGCGGTAGCATGCTGGCCCTGGAGATAGGGGGCTGAGCCGACCATGTCAGCGACGCTCGATCTCATGCCATCGGCGCCGATCACGATTTCTGCCTCGAACCGGCGAACGTCGCCATCGTTATCCTTGGTGACGACACCGCGGACCCGATTCTCGTCCGAACGAATCAGCTCGACCAATCGGGTCCCGTACCGGAACTCGGCGCCGGCCTGGCTCGCCGCGTCCACCAGCAGCGCATCCAATACAGTACGGCGGGGCGCGAACAGAGCTTCGACTCCGTCGCGAGGCTTGATGGGAATTTCGACCTCCTCGTCACCGTAATGAAATGAGGTCGTCCGGACGGCAGGGGTCCCGACAGCTTGGAGGCCGCTCAACAATCCCCAACGGTGCAGTTGGAGCACCCCGCCTCGCATGAGGGCATGGGTGGAGAGCGTGTCGCTGCCGTAGCGACCCCGATCGACGACGAGAGCTCGCAATCCTCGGCGAGCCAGCAGCATGGCGGTAGCGGCGCCGGCGCAGCGGGCGCCAACGACGACCGCGTCGTATCTTGTGGTTGCACCCATAGTAAAATGCTCCTTAATCTCACGCCACAGCGTTCCGGTAAGGGCCCCGGCGACCGGCGATGTGCTCGGCAAGCACTCTAGCGTCATCACCCACACCGTCGATGAAGGCCGATTTGCGACGACGTTGGAACTGAAGCCCGAGCACGTAGAGGCCCGGGGCCGCGGTGATGCCGCCGCGATGGCGGATCTCTCCTCGCTCGTCGAGGACCGGTGCCTTCAGCCAGGCATAGTCGCGGCGGAACCCGGTCGCCCACAACACGGTGGTGATGCCCGCCGCGTCCAGGTCGATGAGGCTCGGTGCCGGGGCGGGCCAGAAAAAGGGTACGAACGGTTCGGCTTCCCCCACCTCCCCGGCGAGCCCGGAGGTGGCGACGAACTCGTCGATCCGACGAAGCAGTTTTGCCAGCTTCACGTCCGCCGCGGCGGTATAAGCGACGAGGTCGTCGGAGAACGAGACTCTATGGCCTTCGGCAGCAACGGTCCTCCCCACCAGGCGAACGCCCCGGTTCTGGAGCGTGGCGAGGTCGAGGCTGCTGTGATCAGGTCGCCCCACGAGCTGGAGCGAGGGCTGGTGTCGAGAAATCTCGGAATCGAAGACCTCTTCGATGGTCTCGTCGAAGATCCCCATCCGGTCCAGCCACCACAAGATGTCCCTGCCGCGATA
>CAZKYJ010001194.1:0-1635 GCA_964556355.1 uncultured Verrucomicrobiales bacterium
TGGCTCGGCGGCGATGCGGCCAACAATTCCGTCGCCTTTCGCTTCGGCCTTTTCGACAGCAACGGATCCACCGTCGAGAACAACCTCTCCGGCACGAACTCGGCGACCGGGTTCAATCAATCGCTCGGTTACTTCACGGCGGTCAGCCCCGGCACCAACAACACGCTTGTCAGCGCCAGGGACACCGGTGGAACCAACCCGCTCTCCACGACGAACGACGTTCAGCTCAGCGCGACCGCAGACGGCGCCGGTGCCCTCGCCGCCGACACGCCCTACCCGTTCTCCCTGACGGTGGCGAGGAACTCGGCCACCGAGTTTGCCGTCTCCCTCGAGGCCAACTCGCTCTCGGTCGCTCCCGTCACCACGTCGATCGCCAACCCGGATTTCGACACGTTTTTCCTCCTCAACACGCCCCAGACGAACGTCGCGTCGATCCGCTTTAGCGATTTCGCGATCGCGACGGTACCGGAGCCCTCTAGCGTGCTGCTCGTCGGTCTCGGACTCCTCGCCGCGTTCCCGCGTCGGCGCCGGTCGACCAACGCCTAACACCGGACCGTGATGAACCCCCGCCCACTCACCAGCGCCTTGCTGGTCACCCTATTCTCCGTGTCCGCGACCGGCGCGGAGATCCCCGTCGTCCTGATTGGAGGGCAATCGAACGCCGAGGGGCGGGCCCCGGCGGCGGAACTGGTCGCCGACCCGCTGGACGCCGGCGTCGAATATTCCGCGCAAGGCGGAGTGCTCGGGGCGCTGGCGCCGGTCGGGGGCCAGTTCGGGCCGGAATTCGGTATCGCCCGCCAGCTCAAGGAAACCCATGGGTTCACCGATCTCGCCATCATCAAGTCCACGCGGGGCGCCACGAGCCTGTTCGAGGACTGGGTGGTGGGCGGCGAGCTCTACGGGCGGTTCCTCACCCAGGTGAGCGGCGCGCTCGACGCCATCACCGGGCGCGGCGACACCTTCCGCATCCTCGGCCTCGCCTGGCACCAGGGAGAACGCGATGGCGTCCAAAACAGGACGGAGCCGGAGTATTTTGACGACTTGCTCGCCTTCATGGCCAACATGCGCGCCGACCTTCACGAGCGGTTCCCGACGGCCGGGTTCGAAAACCTGCGGTGGGCGATCGGGGAAGTCTCGCTCTTCTCGAACATTTCCAATGCCCAGGCCAGCGCGGCGGACCTGGACAGCGGCGCCGCTTTTGTCCCTACCGACGACCTCCACTACCTCCCGGATAACCTCCACTACGACGCGCCCGGCCAGCTCACCCTCGGAGCCCGTCTGGCCGACGCCCTGCTCGCCGGCGGGGGTGGCACCGGAGGCGAGCTGGGGGATCCTATCGAATCCGTCACGCTCTTCGACACCCCTAGCGATGGAGACGGCTGGTTCACCGGCGCCGCCCACGGCGAGCCTGCGGCCATCACTTCCGTGGCGGGCGGCGACCTGCAGTGGCGGAACGCTGACCGCGGGCTGCTCTGGCACTCGTTCCGGGACGTGGGTTCCGCCTTCGATGTTGCCACGGTCGGAGACCGCATCGAAGTCCGTGCCACCATCCGCTACGACGCCCCGCTCGCCGAGGCATCGAGCGGCAGCGCCCTCCGCTTCGGGATCTACGGTTCTGGTGGGTCGCGGCGCGAT
>CAZKYJ010001195.1:0-1631 GCA_964556355.1 uncultured Verrucomicrobiales bacterium
CCCCATCGTCTGCCTTTCCCTCTTGGCCGGGATGGAGGACAGCGTGGCGGGCGTGGTGCGCATCGACGAGCGCGAGCCCGGCCTCTGGTATGGGAGCCGGCTCGGCGTCCACCCGGAATTCCGGCGGCTCCGCCGCCTCAGCCCCGGCGTCGCCAGCCGGAACCACCAGCCGTGCTACGCCGGCCTGGGCGCCCTCGGCGCCGGCCTCATCTACAAGGCTGTCTCGACGGCCTGCCGGCTCGGCTGCCACGAGTTCCGCGCCACCGTCCAACCCCAGAACGCCCGGTTTTTCCAGCGGCTCCACTGGCGCCCCACCGGTACCGTCCTGCTCCACGGGATCGAGCATGTCAATATGTGTGCCGACCTTAGCTACTACGGTGCCCCTGCCCAGGTCGCCTGATGAGCGATCTCGATGATCTCGCGCGCTTCCTCCAGTCGCATCCGTCCGTCCGGGAGAAGGCGGCGATCCACCACACCTACGACGCCGCCCGCCCCAGCGCCGGGAGCGTCCCCCTCGGCGACGACTGCGCCGTCCTCCCCGATGGGGACGGGCACCTCCTCTTCGCTGCGGAGGGCATGCTCCCCGGTTTTGTCGCCGCCGACCCGTGGTTCGCCGGCTACTGCGCCGTGATGGTCAACCTGAGCGACATCGCGGCCATGGGCGGCCGGGCGCTGGCCATCACCGATGTCCTCGCCACCCCGAACCCATCCCTCGCCGAGACCGTTTGGGACGGCATGCATGGCGCCTCCGCCACCTACGGCATCCCCATCGTCGGCGGGCACACCACCCGGGGCACGCAGGCCCCCTCGCTCGCTGCCGCAATTCTCGGCCGTGCCGGAAAGAACCTCATCACCTCGTTCCAGGCCCACCCCGGTGACACCCTCATCGCCGCCATCGACCTCCGCGGCGAATACCGGGGAGATCCCGGCACCAGCACGTTCTGGAACGCCAGTAGCGACGCCCCTCCGGAGCGGCTCCGCGCCGACCTCGAACTCCTCCCCCACCTGGCGGAGCGCGGTTTCCGCCTCGCCGGCAAGGACATCAGCAACGGGGGTCTCATCGGCACCCTTGCCATGCTCCTGCACTGCTCCCGGGTTGGTGGCACGCTCGAACTCGAGGCCATCCCGCGGCCGGCCGCCGTCCCCCTCGCGCGCTGGCTCATCGCGTTCCCCAGTTTCGGGTTCCTCCTGGCAACCCCGGAAGACCACGCAGGCGAGACCGTGGCCCACTTTTCCGCCCGCGGGATCGCCACCGCGACCTGCGGCCGCATCACCGGAGGGGACGGCATTACCCTCACCGCAGGCGGGAACTCGGCAGCGCTAGACTTTTCCCGCGGCTGAGCTCCCGTGCCAAATCCAACCCCGGCCGTGCCACCCCCTTACCCGGGCACCGCGAGCGCCCGTCCGGCCCGCGGCGCCTCCGCCGTCCCGGGATGCCGCCCTGCGATCGCCTCCGCCAGGAACTCCGCGTCCCGACCGACGCCGGAGAACCTCCCGGAGCCCCAGGTCCACTGCCACGGGAGACCAAGGAAATACAGCCCGTCCACCGGGGTGACACCGCGCTTGTGCTCGGGGTACCCGGATTCGTCGAAGACCGGGATGTCCACCCAGCGGTAGTTCGTGCCGAAGCC
>CAZKYJ010001196.1:0-1625 GCA_964556355.1 uncultured Verrucomicrobiales bacterium
CGGCTCCCGGATCGGGGTAGCGGAATTCGTGAGAATTTCGGCGCGGTCGACCGGGGGAATCAGGAAACTTTCACCAGGGCGGGCTGGAGCCCCTCGACGAAGGTGAGATGCTCGATCGTGTCGGAGACCTGCTCCCGCCAGTAGGACAGCTTCTCGCGGGAGAGTTGAACGCGGCTGGAGATGGCGTGCTCGAGCTCGGTGTAGCCCTCGCCGAGTCGGTCGGAGAGGACGGAGAGCTGGCGCATCGCCTCCTCCCGGGTCGGACAGGAGATGTGCCACCCGGCGTTGCGATCGAGGTGCGCCTCCGCCTGCTGCTGGGTTTCCCGAAGCTCCGCGAGCACGATCTTCTCCTCGGAAACGCGGCGAAGATCGTAGGCGAGACCGAGCTTGCCGAGAGTCCAGATGGTCCACTTGGTCGGATCCCACTGCCACTTCTTGACCCCGTTGCGGTAGTCGTGCTGGAAGGAGTGGTGGTAGTTGTGATAGCCCTCCCCGAAGGTGAACAGGGCCATGAACCAGCTGTCGCGGGCGCTGGTCTTCGAATCGTAGGGGCGCCGGCCCATGGTGTGGCACAGAGAGTTGATGAGGAAGGTGCAGTGCTGCACGCAAACGAGGCGGGCCACCCCTCCGACGAGAAATCCGCCGAGGGCACCGACCCAGCCGTTCCAGGCCGCCCCGATCAGCGTGGGGAGTACGAGCCCGATGAACACGCCGATATACAGGTGATAGCGGTGCTGCCACATCACGAGGGGGTCCCTCTTCAGGTCACCGACGTTGTCGAGTTCCCGCGGGTAGAGCTTGAAAAAGATCCAGCCCATGTGAGCCCAGAAAAATCCCTTGGAGATCGCGTAGGGGTCGTCGTCCTCGTGGTCGACGTGCTTGTGGTGCTGGCGGTGGTCCGATGCCCAGTCGAGGGCGGAGTCCTCGAAGGCCGCGGCCCCGAAAATCAGGGTGAAGAGTTTCACCGGCTTCTTCGCCTGGAACGCCTTGTGGGCGAAGAGGCGATGGTATCCGAGCGTGATGCTCATTCCCGTCGCCAGGAAAAAGATGACGAACAGTCCCACGAGAAACGGGTCGACTCCGAAGAAGGCGAAATAGACCGGCGTGCCGATCAGTGCGGTGAAGAAGGTAATGACGAGGAAGGAACTGGTGAACCAGTTGACCCGGTCGAAGGGAATATTCGAGAACATGGAAATATCTTTCAGGTGAGTGCCCTTCAGGGCACGGAATAAACGAAGCAGGGAGGCCGACACGGCCTCCCGCTCGTGTGAAGAGTGATTGCCAGAACGGCAAGTTCAGAGACTGCGATAGCGCTTGCCACCGCCGCCACCGCGATCGTCGCGACGGCCTCCGCCGCCACCACCGCCGCCGCGATATCCGCCACCACCGCCACCGCCACCGCCACCGCGGTAGCCGCCGCCGCCGCCGCCGCCGCCGCCGCCACCGCGGGGCCGATCCTCGGCTTCCCGGATGCGAACGGGACGGCCACCGAAGTCGGTGCCGTCAAGCGACTCGACTGCGCTTTCTCCGACCTCGCGGCTGGAAAGGGTCACGAAGGCGAACCCCCTGGGTCGACCCGTGTCCCGGTCGAGGGGCATGTGGAGGTCAACGATGGGCTCGTAGGC
>CAZKYJ010001197.1:0-1621 GCA_964556355.1 uncultured Verrucomicrobiales bacterium
AAATCACGTTGATCGAAGGAACCGGGCATGCTGGCGTCGGCTCCGTCTTCGACCTTTCCAATGCTCGTGTCGCCAGTCTCCTCAACGCCAAGGTCGTCATCGTCGCCCAGGGCGGGATCGGACGCCCCGTCGACGAAATCGCCCTCAACAAGGCCTTGTTCGACAAGGCGGGCGTCGAGGTCATCGGAGCCATTTTGAACAAGGTCGAGGCCGACAAAATCCCGCTCGTCACCGAATACGCCGGCAAGGGACTCGAGCGCCTCGGAATCCCGCTCCTCGGCGTCCTGCCGGTGCAGAAGATGCTGAGCGCCCCCAATCTTTCCCAAGTGGTCGAGGAAGTGGACGGCCGCTGGATCAACGGCAAGGCCCAGGGCTTGCAGGAACGCATCCACCGCTTCGTCATCGGTGCCATGACCGCGCGCGGCATGATCGACTACCTCCAGCCCGGCGGCCTTATCATCACCCCCGGGGACCGCGACGACGTCATTCTTTCAGCCATCGCCTCCGCCGGTATTTCGGGCAAAAAAGTCATTTCGGGAATCATTCTGACCCGTGACATCATGCCCCACCCGAAGATCATGGAATTGCTGGCCCAGACCAACATTCCGGTCATCGCCGCCGCCCACGACAGTTACCAGGTCGCCACGATTATCAACAAAATGACGATCAAGACCCAGCCGGAAGACGCCGACAAGATTCCGGTCATCAAAAAGATGATTCTCGAACACGTGGCGATCAAAGACCTGGTCCGCGCCCTGTAGTGGCGGAGGGGCGCTGGGAAAGTTGCCCCCACCCTGGTGGGCAGGAATTTGACGACGTCCGTCTCGGGTTTCCACCCGATTGCCCGCAGCTCCTTCGGGAGTAGGTTTGCAGGAACCCGAGCGAAAGGAAGCAAATGTCCACCACCTACGATCGACCGGCCGCCCAAGTCCGCGCGGCAAGCGGCTTGAATATTTTAGCCGGTTTCTGGCTCATCCTCTCCCCTTGGGCGCTGGCCTTTTCCACCATCGAAGCGGCGACTTGGAACAGCGTCCTCGTCGGTCTCGGCATCGCCATCCTGGCCATGCTCCGCATTGCGACGCCGCTGCGCTACGAGGGACTGAGCTGGCTGAACTTCTTCCTCGGGCTCTGGTTGGTTCTTTCGCCGTTTCTTCTCAACTTCGGCGATGTCACCGGCGCGATGTGGAACTGCGTCATCGTCGGCCTGATCGTCCTCGTCCTGGCTGCCTGGAGTGCGGTCGGCAAAAGAACCACCCCCGAAAGCCCGCCCCGGGGCAGCCTCTGATCGAACGGAAGCCTTCCCGGAGCAGGTATTCGGCGATCCCGCCGCGCCGATTTCAACCTTCCGCGATCAGGCTCTCGCCCGTCATCTCGGGAGGCTTCGGCAGGCCCATCAATTTCAAAGGCGTCGGCGCGATGTCGGCCAGGCGTCCGCCCCCGCGCAACTTCAACCCTTCGCACCCTTCCCCGACGACGAACAGCTCGACCGGGTTGAGCGTGTGCGAGGTGTGCGGCCCTTCGATTGCCGAATCCCAGAGCTGATCGGCGTTGCCGTGGTCGGCGGTCACGATGGCTTTGCCACCGACTTCGGCCAGAGCCTGGAGCAATTCGCCGACTGAGG
>CAZKYJ010001198.1:0-1618 GCA_964556355.1 uncultured Verrucomicrobiales bacterium
CCTGCAGGACCTCGGCATCCCCGTGTTCCATGATGACCAGCACGGCACCGCCATCGTCCTGCTCGCCGCACTCATGAACGCGTGTGTCGTCACCGGGCGGGACATCGCCGACGTCAAAGTCGTCATCAACGGCGCCGGGGCCGCCGGCACGGCCATCGCCGGGCTCCTCCGCTGCGTCGGTTTCGACCCCGGCACCTGCACGCCGGTGGCCGACGTCGTCGTCTGCGATTCCAAAGGCGCCATCGGCTCCAGCCGCAGCGATCTCAATCCTCAGAAGCAGGCACTCTTGGGCTACACGAACGTCGGCGATCGCAGCGGTTCCCTCCGCGACGTGCTCAGCGGGGCCGACGTCTTTATCGGCGTGAGCAAAGGCGGAATCCTCCAAGGCGACGACATCCGCACCATGGCCCCCGACGCGATCGTTCTCGCCATGGCCAACCCCACGCCGGAAATCATGCCCGACGAGGCCAAAGCCGGCGGCGCCGCCGTGGTCGGCACGGGCCGCAGCGACTTTCCGAACCAGGTGAACAACGTGCTCGCGTTTCCCGGCATCTTCCGTGGAGCCCTCGACGCCAACGCCGCCCGCATCACCCCGGCCATGAAACTCGCGGCAGCCAAGGCCCTCTCGGAAACCATCAAAGAGCCCTCCGCCGACCGCATTCTACCTAGCCCGCTCGACCGCACGGTCGCCCCACTCATCGCGAAATATGTCGCCCGTGCCTGGGAGGCGGACGCGAAGCCCTAGCGAGCAGAAGCCATCACTCCTGCGCAGCCAGGTTAGCCGCGACCATCTCCTCTTCGCCTTCGGTAAGCGCTCGGTAGCCGCGCGGGTAGTCCCACCCGTAACCCCAACGCCAGCGCGTGGGGAGGTACGGCGTCCCCCCAAAGCGCACTCCGAGGAACATCGCCAGCCCATCGACCGGGTGACTGCAAGCCGCCACCTCGCGGCAAAATCGCCAGTCCGCCTCCAGTCGCTCCCGCCACGTGCCCCCTTGCCAATAAGAACGATCGTGGGTCACACAGGGCGTCCGCCACACGTCGGAACGCCCCAGCGGCCCTTCCGGGTAGAGCGAGCACCCGTCCGAAACGAACGGCTTCAAGACCGCAGTACGCTCCGTGGTCGCGCAGCCCCCAAAGGTCAAAACGATCAGGAGCAAGCCGCCAAACTTCATTGCCATCTGCCAATCACCGTCCACTAGAGAAATCTAGAGCACCACCAAGCAAAGCGCGAACCCGTCCCGCAGAAGCGAGCCCCCCCCCGGAGATGGCTTGCCCGGTGCGTCCCTCACGTCGCCCCCCATCCTCCGCTCGTGCTGCAATTGTGTCTCAATATCAGTAATTAGAATTATTCTTAATAAGCGCTTGCGGGTGGCCGGCACTGGGGGTTCGCTCGGGGATCGCCACCATGTCCGCCGCCGCACCCAAGTCCGAACCCGCCCCTTCCAACGACTGGGTTCGTAAGCTTTCCCAGTTTCTCGCCACCGAGTCGGCCGTCGAAGCGATCCTCGTGGACCCGACCCATCACACGGTCTCGCTCGCCACGCTCGGGGAGGTCGATACCGCCCGCCTCCAAGAGAAACTGCAATCCGTCCTGCGCAGCCTCGACGACGCGCATGTC
>CAZKYJ010001199.1:0-1617 GCA_964556355.1 uncultured Verrucomicrobiales bacterium
GATAGAGCTTGGTGTCCGGTGTGGTCTCTTCAATTTTGCGGAGGCCCAGCCACTGCCCCGCGAAGTTCTCGACCAAGCGCTCAACTTTGGGATCCTCCAGCATGCGGGATACCTGGGCGCGACGCGTGGCGGGGTCGCTGAGTTTGCCCTGCGCCGCCAGGTCGAGCAGTTCCGCGTCCGGGGGAGACGACCAGAGAAAATAGGAAAGCCGGGAGGCGAGGGTGAAATCGTCCACCTCGGGACGCGCGTTGAGCAGGAGGAAATGCGGCGAACAGAGAACGGCGGACACCCCCGCCCGCACCGCCTGCTCGAACGTCCGCCCTTCGTCGATCCGGCCGAGCGTGAGCCCGACGAACTGCTCGGCCAATTCGGGCTCCACCGGGCGGCGGAAGGCGCGCGGCAGTAGTTCGCGGATGATGCGCTCGGCGTCTTCCCGCGGCGCCGACGATTCGACGAAATGCTCCTTCACATTCTTCCGGTGGCGCATGTAGATCGCCGCCCCCTCGGCCATCGTCACGGTCGGCCCCTCGCCGAAGAGCCGGGTCTGCGCGCGGGACGGGAAATCCTGATCGAGCGGTCCGTGGGTCTCCGCCCAGACGATCCCGACGCCCGGACGCGCCTCGTGCTTGTCCCGCCACGTCACGTGCTCGGGGTAGACCCACGGCACGATGTGCACGGTATCCCCCTCGTCCATGGCGGCCTCGAACTCGATGATCCGGGGCTCCTCGGGCGTCCCGGTGACATCGAACATCCCCGCGAACCGGCGTTTTCCGGTGCCGAAGAGAGGGCCGACGAACGCGGCCACCTCGAGGGTGCGGCCACCCGGATCGTGCGGCCAAACCGCAAGGCGACAGCGGTAGGTACCCGGTTCGATCGGGTGGACCTCGTCGATCCGCGCCGGCGGCCACCCGGGGGTGAACTTCACGAACGCCCCCTCGGATTCGATGACGCCACCCTTTTGCTTGGCGACGGCATCGATGTTCTCGTCACGCTCCATGAGGACGCAGCGCCGCGTCTCCGGCGGGAGGGGCCTGATCCGGCGGATGGTGGCGTCGAAGGCCGCATCCGCCGCCTCCAGGTAACGCTCCATCAGGACGGGCGAGATGCCCAGTCCGGTCGCCACGTTGTCGAAACCTTGAACGCTGGCGTCTTCCGGGAGCATTTCGGCGAGGGGGCGATCGATCCCCAAGAGATCGTGCACCGTGTTCTCGTATTCGATGCGGTTCAGCCGTCGTGGCATCGGGCCGGATGCCCCGTAGGCATCCGCCAGCGATTTGACGATCGACGCGGTCATCGCCCCGAGTTCGGCCACGTTGGGCTGGGGTTCCTTCTCCGGGGGCATCTCGCCCGCTTCGAGGACGTCGAGCACCGCCGTCCACACCTCGATGTCAGCCGTGGGAGTACCGGCCTTCAGGGCACCCAAAGTGTCGAGCCGGAGGTCGCCCTTCTGCTTTTCTTCGCCGTGGCACTTGGTACAATGCTGCTCGAAGAAAGCGGCCGGTTTGGCCGTTTCGCCGGCTGCGATCCGGACACACGCGAGAAGGCCAAAGCCGATGGCCATCGGCGACGCAGGGGGGAAAAACTTCACGGTACTGCCACTGAAAACGCGAAGACCAC
>CAZKYJ010001200.1:0-1615 GCA_964556355.1 uncultured Verrucomicrobiales bacterium
ACCCCTTGACCCCCAGTCAAGTGCGCTACCGGGCTGCGCTACGCTCCGAACCGCGAGCAGGCTTATAAGCTCGGCGGGGGCGGCGCAAGGCCAAAAACGTCCGGGCGGATGAAAAAGCAGGCCGGGCGAAAAGCCTGCCGGCGGCGGGGCGTGCGCCGTTTCACACTCCGTGGCACCCTGACGTCAGACGCCCGCAGCATCCGAGAAAGGAACCCGATGACGCAAGCCAGGGATGAAGCCCCGTTCTACCAGCCGCCGCGCGAGGAGGTGCTGCTCGCATTCGCCGAGGCGATCGATTCATGGGCCAAGGTCGAATGGCAGATGATCCTGCTGTTCAATGCCGTGTCGACACCTTCGGATCTCGACAAATCGGGCTCGATCCTCATTTCCATCATCGGCGTGCGGGCCCAGCTGAAGGCGATCGAGGCGGCCGCCAGGGTGCATCTGCGGGAGCACCCGCAACTGCTTGAAGAGCTCTCCAGGACCGTCCAGAAGATCGGCAAGAAAGCGACGGTGCGCAACGCCATCGTGCACGGGCGGTGGCGGGAGAGCCGCCATGTCCGGAACGGCGCCTACACGCATACGGAGATCTCCCGCGTGTTCTCGCGCGAAAACTTTCTCGGCCCGGTATACACGACCGAGGAGGAGCGTCGGGCCCTGCTCGGCCGCAACGTTTTCGACAAGGCGGAATTGCTGAAGGCCAGAGACCGGTTCGACGAACTGGCGCGCACGATCTCGACGGTGCAGCAGAAGATTTCCGCCACCTGCCTGCCGAAACTGCCCTGAACCAGCACCCGTTCCACCGCATGCCCCACCGCCCACCGATTGCCGTGCCCGTCCCCGCTACGGCGCAGCCGGCACACCTGCGTCCAGCCGCCAACCGTATCAAGCTCCGCGAGGTCTACTTCCCGCCATTGCCTTCGGCCCCCAGGTACCCCTTGAGCTTGACGAGGAATTCCAGGGTCTCACGCCTCGCCGTCGCGATCCGTGCCTCGCTGAAACCGGCGCGCATGATGTCATCCTGCAACCGTTCCGCTCTCGCCAGATCGGGTGCGGACAGTTGCAAGCGCCGCACCTGTCTCAAAAGCAGCAGGCATTCGTGAGCGCGCAACACGCTGATAAAGGCTCTAGACACCGTTTTGAGCCGGGACGGGTCCGTCAAACAACCCGTCCGCCCGTCCAAAAGCTCCCGGGTGACGCGCTGGCCGGCGCCATGGCAGTCGAACTCGACGCATCCGCGAAAGCCGCGTTGCACGCGTTCTGCATGAATCGCGCAGTTGGACAGCCCGTTCAAATGAGGACAAGGCACGCCCCCCGGTTTGTCGATCGCGAAAGAGGCGGAGCGATCGAAGGGCAAAGCGATGCAACACAGCCCGGCGCACTGCGCACAGTCCGCGTCCAAGACAATCTTTTCCATGGCGTTTCCCGCAGCGCAAACCCAGCGCCGTCAGTCACCGCGACTGCGTTTGAAGAGTTTGCTCGAGGGAAAAATTTCGGCCGCGACCAGGCGCGGCGAAGAGCCCCTTCATACACGATGGCGCGAGAGAGTCAAACCGCAAGGTAGCTCGGCGGGCCGATCCGGCCCCTCCACATCGGCTTCGGCGACATGTGTCGT
>CAZKYJ010001201.1:0-1614 GCA_964556355.1 uncultured Verrucomicrobiales bacterium
GCCTGTAACGACGACCATCGAGGCTTTGGTATTTCTGGTGACCTGCTTTCCATATTCTCACGCCTAAACATTCCGCTCCAAATATCGATTATGACATGAATCAAAGCCGAACAAAACAGTGGACTGAACCGCCCACCCGGTGCGAAGTTGATCTTGCAGTGAGAACTCGATACCCAGATCCGAAGCGCGACCGCCGCCACCGGTAGGCGGTCCAGTCACTTTGGACGTTCGGCAGAAGATGAGACGCTGGCTCCCAACGGTTTCCATCTGCACCGCTTCTCTTCTATTGTCGGGTTGCGCGGAGCGGCGGTGCCCCGCTTTGCTTACAGGCACCGTGGAATTTCGCTTTGCCCCAGCCTTGAAGTTTCAATAGCTTCCCCCAGCGATCGGGACCGGGTCCGAGAGACCCGCCTATCCAGAGAGCGTCCGCACCAGTCTCGCGGGCCCTGTCTGGCCTACCCGCGAGTGGTTCACCAAATCACTCAAAGAAAGGAAAACACGCCAATGGCAACGCCTGACGCGCACGCGATCACCCGCTTCATGCTGATGTGGGACACCGTGCACCAGCAAAAAATGTCCCGCCTGAAGGGGACGGTCAAGATCGACCAATTCTCAGGTAAACGGAAGCGCTACTCGGTCGTCGAGGACGACACGTGGGCCGCCAAAGCAGGCCGGATCGCTGAGACGGTCCGAGACGAGATGAGCGCCCTCTTCGGGTGGCTTTACACCTCCGCCTTCGAGAAGGCGAAGGTCTACGACGAGGACGACGACCAGTTGACCGGCGACATGGAGAGCATCACCTCCCCGCTCGTCGATCTCATCGCCAAGGGGCACAACCGCCTCTGCGACCAGGTCATCATCGACGCGCTCTTCGCTTCGAAGTACACCGACGAGGACGGCAACGGCACGCCCGTCGCCTTCCCGACGTCCCAGGACATCGCGGTGAACTACGTGCGGAGCGGCACCCCCGCGAACGCGAACCTGACCATCGACAAGCTCATCGGTGCGCGGTCCAAGTTCGGCGTCAACGAGGCCATCGAGGCAGACATGCCCGCCGATCTCTACCTCGGCTGCACGCAGTCCCAGATCGACTCCCTGCTCGACGATGCCCGCATCCAGAGCAAGGACACGAACTACGTCCAGGCCCTGGTCGATGGCACCGTGGACCGCTACATGGGCTTCAAGTTCAAGCGCACGGAACTGTTCCCGAAAGCGTCGGACATCCGCTCCGTCGCCGCCTGGGAGCCGAACTCGGTGATCTTCAACCCGGGCATCCGCCGGATCTCGGTGAAGACGCTCCCCGAGCACTCGGACGCGATCCAAGTCCGCGGCTACTCGCGCCTCGGCGCGCTGCGCTACAAGGACACCGGGGTCGTCCGCATCTACTGCGACGAGACCGCCTAACGGATTGACAACTCCGGCCCTGCGCCCGCCTCCCATCCGTTGGGGGGCGGGCTTTTTGAGTGAGAGGACATGGCGAACGCATTCATCGATATCGCAAACCGGGCGCTCTCCAGGCTGGACGAGGCGCCCATCGCCACGTTCGACGATGCCGGCGAGGCGGCCAGCACCGTCAAGAGGTTCTTCAACGAGACGCTCGAAGCGCTCCTCCAG
>CAZKYJ010001202.1:0-1612 GCA_964556355.1 uncultured Verrucomicrobiales bacterium
AAGCGGTAGCCCTTGGCTTCAAGTTCCTTGCGTAGCTCGGGGTAGTTGTAGATCGCCCCATTGTAGACGAGCGAGAGCCCGAGGTCTGAATCGATCATCGGCTGCGCGGCCGCGTCCGATAAGTCTATGATCTTCAGGCGGCGATGGCCGAGAACGACGTTGTTGCGCTGGAGCAGGCCGGATCCGTCGGGGCCGCGTGGCACCATGGTGTCGCACATGCGTGCGACGGCGGCGGGGTCGGGAAGAAGGTTGTCGAAGCGGATCTCGCCGCTGATTCCACACATAGGATTGTTGTTACGGACGGTAGGCCTTGAAGGATCGCCCAAATCGGATGGGTTGGACCGTGGTGGCTCTGCTAGGGTAGGTTCGCGCGCGCGATTTTGGAGACCACGGTGTAGAGGGGATTGACGAGATTGCCAACGCGCATTTCGCCCGCGAGGCCGATGAGGTGGTAGGCATCGCGTGCGGAGAGGTCGTAATCGCTTGCCAGCCAATGGACTAGCTCCCGGTGGGCGATGCGGGCACAATCCTCCAGAGGGCGGGCGCTGGCGGCCACCATCAGGTGTTCGTCGGAGACGATTCGCGGCCAGGCCAAGGGGGCGCCGCCCTTGAGGAGTCGGAAGCGTACGGTGACGCGCGCGGGGACTTCGGCGGCGACTCCCGTGATCTCCCCGTCCCCCTGGCAGGCGTGGGCGTCACCGATGAAAAAGAGCGCCCCGGGATTGTGCACCGGCAGGTGCACCTCGTTGCCGGGGCAGGTCTCGGGGCAGTCCAGGTTCCCCCCGTGGGGGCCGGGGGACAGCGCGGTGATCCCCTGGAGTGCGGGGGCGGTTCCAAGCGTGCCCACGAAGGGACGCACGGGGATGGCCAGCCGCTCGTCGAAGAGGACGTGGCCGTTTTCGATCGGAAGGAGGCGAGTTTCCTCGGGCTCGGAGAGTTCGGTAAGCAGGCCCGCGCCGGGAATGAGCGTGGTGACCGCGAACTCCCGTGTGATTTCGATTGCCAGAATCTCGACGACAAGCGTGTCGCCCGGCTCGGCACCCTCGATGGCGACCGGGCCGGTCTGGGGGTTGACGTAGGGGAAGCCGCGGAGATCCGAGTAGCGGTCCCCGGTGCTCTCGAGCTGGTTCTCGAAGCAATCGACGGTCTCGAGGGTCACGGTTTCGCCGGGACGGACGCTGGCGATGGCTGGATGGCTCGCGGCGTAGGTGTAGGCGAACGAGTTTGCGGGCTGGGCGACGGTCATGGGGTAACCTAGCTTGCGGAACGCGCTGCGCACGGCCATTAGTTTCGGGATGGGCTCCCTAACGGAAACACTACGACTGCTCGGCGATCCGACGCGCCTGCGGATCTTGCACTTGCTGGGCAGCCACGAGCTGGCCGTGGGGGAGTTGCAAGAGATCCTCGCCATGAAGCAGTCGCGGATTTCCACCCAGCTGGCCCAGCTGAAATCCGTCGGTCTGGTGGAGGTGCGCCGGCGCGGGAAGAACAGCCTCTACGGCCTGACCGAGGTGCCCGATCCCAGCCGCGAGCGCCTCATGGGGCTGGTGGCCGACGCGGCGGAAGAGATCCCGGAGGCGCGGACGGATGCCAAGGCGCTCGCCCTCGTGCT
>CAZKYJ010001203.1:0-1609 GCA_964556355.1 uncultured Verrucomicrobiales bacterium
ACCGGGAGCGTACGGCGCCGAGATTCTGGACCAAGACGAGCTGAGCACCGACACTGAGATCGAAGAAATCATTGCCTCGGTGGCGGTGGCACGGGGGCGCGTCTACCTCGTCTCGCGGACTGCCATCTATGCCATCGGGGCGAGCGCTCCCAGCGCGGACACTGCGGCGGAAGGAACGCCGGAGGCCTCCCCGGCGGGTCCAGCGGCCCACGTTCAGGTCACACCTACCGAGCTCGTCTTGTCGCCGGGCGAAAACGTCCGATTTGCGGCGTGGCTTTTCGATGAGAAGGGACGTCTCGCGGGCCGCGGCGAAGCCTCCTGGACACTCGACGGCCTTCAAGGAGTCATCGACGAGAACGGTGAGTTCGCCGCTTCAGGGGAGGCGATTGCACAAGCGGGTGTGATCACAGCAACGGTGGGCGATCTCGAAGGTTCTGCGCGCTTGCGGGTCATCCCGCCTCTACCATGGAGCGAGGGATTCGAAGATATGGCGGTCGATAGTGTTCCGCGACATTGGATCAACGCCACCGGCAAGTACCGGGTGCGCCAGGAGGACGGGAACAAAGTTCTAGTTAAGCTTGCCGACAATCCCTTCCTAAAACGCGCCAAGACCTACCTAGGGCCATCCGATTGGTCCGACTACACAGTGGCGGTCGACGTCCGCTCGAGCGAACAACGACGGCAGATGGGTGACGCCGGTGTCATAGCCCAACGCTACGCCCTGATCCTCTTTGGGAATCACCAACGCTTGGAGCTCATGGCCTGGCAACCGGAAACCGAGCGCACCGTTATCCAATCGTTCTCCTGGCAGCCCGACACCTGGTATCGTCTGAAGCTGGAAGTGGACAATCTCCCGGATGGCACTGTCCGGGCCCGCGGAAAGGCTTGGCCCAAATCCGAGTCCGAGCCCTCCGAATGGGCGATCGAACGTGTGGATCCTATCCCCAATCGCCAAGGTAGTCCCGGATTCTATGCCGACGCCATCAATGAAGTATTCTTCGACAATCTCGAGGTCACAGAGAACCCATGACACAGAAGAGACAGTATCGACTGCTTTACTCGGCAAGCGCGTTTGCCACGCTAGCCGTCGCTCTCATCCTGAACTCGACTTCTCGCGCCGCCGACGCGACTGGGGACTGGCCGATGTGGGGCGGCACACCAGATCGCAACATGGTTTCCGCGATGACGGGTCTGCCCGAAACCTGGGATGTCGCGTCCAACCAAAACGTGAAGTGGATCGCTGGCTTGGGCTCTCAATCCTATGGCAACCCAGTCGTCGCAGGGGGCATGGTCTTCGTGGGGACGAACAACGAAGGCGGCTACGATCCCGAGCACACCGAAGATGCCGGCATTCTACTCGCCTTCCGCGAGTCGGACGGGGAGTTTCTCTGGCAGGCTCTTTCGGCAAAATTGCCCTCCGGGCGAGTCAATGACTGGCCATATCAGGGCGTCTGTTCTTCGCCGCTGGTCGAGGGGGAGCGACTCTACTACGTCAACACCCGCGCCGAAGTCGTGTCGCTCGACATTCAGGGATTCCGAGATGGCGAGAACGATGGCCCTTTCACTGATGAAGCGGAGACGTCGGAGCAGGATGCGGACATCATCTGGC
>CAZKYJ010001204.1:0-1205 GCA_964556355.1 uncultured Verrucomicrobiales bacterium
CTTTCTCCTTTTGAAATGTCTCCGAGGCCATGTCCGCAGGGTGATCGTCATAGCCCGAAAGCTCTATCGCCACCTCTGCCTCGGAGTTGCGATTCTTGCTTCCCACCAGTTCGCGCAGCTCCTCGAGCAGGCGCTGCTCCTCCGCCTCCAACTCCCCGCGAACGCGATCGATCTGCAGGGTGGAGAACTCTACCTGGTACTTCTTCCAGGGGCGACGCGAGATGTTGTCGTCCCATACCGCCCATAGCGCGCCAATCAGAAGGAGCCCCACCGCGAGCAGGAAAACGGTGCTGTACGACTTCTGCTCGTCGTCCACGGGAATCTTCGAACCGGACATGCGCTATCCCCGAGCGGATGCCCGGCGCTCGATGAGTCGCCCGACGTAGAAGACGGCGAGACCGAGCCCCATCAAAGCGAGCTCGCGGGTCATGGAGTTCGACTCCGTGAGCCCGACGAACAACGCATACCCGACGTCGGCCATCCCGACGGCCTGCACGAGCTTGGCGAGGATGAACATCTCGGTCTTTGGCCACGTCGCCGGGAGAGGCTCCGCTTCAACATCCTACACATTGAACCAGGGCGTCACCCAGATGTATTTGAGGTTGAAGGCGTGGCGCAACACCATCTTGATCACCACCGCGAGCAAGTTGAGGAACAGGAAAGAGGTGGTGAAGAAGCGCGGCATTCCCCAGCGCTGCATGAATTCCTGCCCTTTGTACCGCGCGATCGCCGCATACATCGCGGCCGTGCCGACGATGAAGTAGCCGATCACGACCGTGCCACCGAAGACCGAGGACCACCGATAGTCGCGAAAGCCCAGCAGATATGGCAGGTCGACGTTCGTCATCGCCTCGACCTTGTGAGCATCCCACGTCTGCCAGGGCCAGAACCAGTTCCACCCGGGACCGCGGAGGAAGGTTCCGATGATGATCAGCGAGACCCAGAGGATGTGGAAGCCGAGGAAGAAGGTCAGAATCTCGAATTTCCGCGATGCAAAGGCGTAGTAGCCGTTGCCGTGGGGATTGATGTCGATGTACGGAATGACCATCAGACCGATGATGATGAAGCTCGGCAGCACGACGCCCGCATGCCAGGGATCGAAGAACACGAGCATTTCCTGCAGGCCGAGGAAGTACCAGGGCGCCTTCGACGGATTCGGCGTGCGGGGCGGATTCGCCGGCTCTTCGAGCGGCGCATCGACGAGC
>CAZKYJ010001204.1:1215-1608 GCA_964556355.1 uncultured Verrucomicrobiales bacterium
GCAGTATCAGAGTGAGGATGGCGCACAGGAACTCGGCGCGCACGAGGTGCGGCCACGTGTAGACTTTGTCGTCGCGCGGCCCAGTCGCCTTGCGGGCCGCCGTCTGCTCCGTCGTCGGCGTCGGTCTCGCTCCTGCCTGGGCCATCGATCAATCCTCCGGCCGCGGCCTCGCGGCCCAGTAGATCAGAACCAGAACCAGAACGAAGATGACGGCCAGCACGAGCACGCGGCCGCCCGGAATCAGCATGCAGATGACGAGGAGGACCAACGTTCCGATCGCATAACGAGCCTCTGGCACCATTGCGGAAGTCCACCCTGCGCCGGCGATCAGACGGGCGGGCCCGAGAGGCCGTCGCGGCGAATGCGCCAGAAATGGACCGCCATGAACAGACT
>CAZKYJ010001205.1:0-1607 GCA_964556355.1 uncultured Verrucomicrobiales bacterium
GGCTTCGGCCCGTTCACTCCCGGCTTCAAGGTGATTCCGTACGGCGACACCGACGCCCTCGAAGCGGCGATCACCGGGAACACGGTCGGCTTCCTGTTCGAGTCCATCCAGGGCGATGGCGGCGTGGTCATTCCCCCCGACGGCTACATCCGTCCGTGCGCGGAGATATGCCGGGCGAATAACGTACTTCTGCTGAACGATGAGATTCAGACCGGATTGGGCCGCACGGGACGGCTTTTCTGCGGCGACTGGGAGGGTGAGCGCGGCGATAGCCTGATCGTGGGCAAGGCGCTCGGCGGTGGCGTCTATCCGGTTTCGGCGATCCTCGCCAACGAGGATGTCATGGACGTGTTCACCCCCGGTGATCACGGCTAGACCTTCGGCGGCAATCCTCTCGGCGCCGCGGTCGGCCGCGCCTCCCTCGGCGTCATTCTCGACGAGCGACTGCCCGAGCGTGCCAACGAGCTCGGCAACTGGTTCATGGACCAGCTCCGTGGCATCGACTCGCCGCACATCGAGCTCGTTCGCGGCAAGGGCCTGATGATCGGCGTCCTCATCCGCGAGGAGTCGGGACCGGCGCGGCCCTTCTGCGAGGCGCTCATGGAACGGGGGATCCTCGCCAAGGAGACCCACCACCAGGTGATCAGGTTCGCGCCGCCTCTCGTGGTTACCCGGGAAGAGCTCGAGGAGGCCCTGCCGGCGATCGCCGAAGTTACGCTCGGCGAAGGCGTCGCGGTGGCCTGAAGGCACCGGGCCCAGCCGGGCCCGGATCACGACATCACGAAAACGCCCGTATGGACCGGGCGCCGACCGGAACGGCGCTCAGTCCTCCAGCACCTGCATCTTCCGGATCATGATGGTTTCCAGCGGGACGTCCGGCATTCCGTTCAGCACGCCGGTCTCCACCCGGGAGATCGCGTCGGAGACGTCCATGCCCTCCCGGACGCGCCCGAAGACCGTGTAACCCCAGCCGTCGGAACTCGGACCCTTGAAATCGAGGCTCGTGTTGTCGGCGAGGTTGATGTAGAACTGCGAGCGGGCGGAGTTGGGGTCGGCCTCCCGGGCCATGGCGATAGTGCCACGCTCGTTGCTGAGCCCGTTGTCCGATTCGTTCTCGATCGGCGGCAACGTGGAGGCTTTTCGCAACGACCTGGTGAGGCCGCCGCCCTGAATGACGAAATCCGGGATCACCCGGTGGAAGATGAGCCCGGTGTAGAATCCCTTCTCCACGTACGTCAGGAAGTTGTCGACCGTCACCGGCGCCTTCCACGGATACAGCTCCAGAACCATCGTTCCCAACGAGGTCTCCATGGCTACCAGGGGGGTGTCCTGCGCGACGGCTGCCTCTGCGGCCGGGGTCATCTCAACGGCCACCGGGCGCTCGTGTCGCGCCACCGGGGCTCCTTTCTTCCTGCCGTCGTCCGGTCCCGGCCCGGCGAGCACGAGACCGGCGACGAGCACGAGCGGCGCGGCGTGGCACCAGTCCATGGCTCACTCCTCGATGACGCGGATGCTGTCGATCACGACCGGTTCGATCGGCACGTCCGTCATCCCCGCCGCGTTGCCCGTCGCCACCATCGAGATCGAATCCACCACGGCGATCCCGG
>CAZKYJ010001206.1:0-1606 GCA_964556355.1 uncultured Verrucomicrobiales bacterium
GGCGACACCAGTTCGCTGCAGACGGGGCCGGCCGCCCGCCCCGTCAACCCGACCACCTTCGACGTCGCCGACCACGGTTGGGCACGCCTCGAGATCGTTCTCACCCCAGAGAACTTGCTGACGGTGAGCTACAAAGGACTGACGGTGATCAACGCCCTGCCGGTCAACTACTTCCCCAGCCCCGGGCGGATCGTGTTCGCGGCCCGGACCGGGGGGCGCAACTCCCACCACCACGTCGATAACATCTCGATCACCACGGATCCGGCCACCCTCCCGACCCTGACGGCGCTGGTGGGGGATGCCTGCGGATTCACGGCGACGATCGCGGACGCGGTCGGGGCTTCGGCTTTTGACGAGAACGCACCGGTGACCGTGACGCTCGATGGGGGGATGGTTCCCGCGACCGTGGCCAAACTGGGGGCGACCACCACGGTCAGCTATGCGGTGAGCATCCCCAATTTTTTGGCGGTGACCAACCATGCAGTGACGATCGAAGGGATGGATACCGACGGCAATATCATCACGCTGGATGGCTAGTTTACGCCCCCTACCTACACCGTGATCGATCCGGCCTGGGCGGCCGCGCCCGGCGAGGTCGATCTTGCGACGACGGGATTCCTCGCCCGCTCGCACCAGATTCCGGTAGCGCGCTTCCCCGGTGATACCAACAGCACGCAGAACGCCGAGCGGGAGCTGGCCTCCGGCTATTTCGACCCCGCCACTGCCCTACCCTACGCCAACCTCGCCATTCCCGGGACGGAGGTGAACGGGGAATACACGGTGGCCACGGTGAACTGGGAGCAGGGCGGAGGAGGAGCCGGCAACATCCAGGGCGATGTCCCCATCCCCGGAATCCCCGGATCGACGGGGTCCACCGACAACCTGGCCGTCGAAGTCACCACCTGGATCGAACTCCCCCAGGGATGTGTGAGGCTCGGGGTCAATAGCGACGACGGTTTCCGCGTCAGCGTGGGACCGAACGCGTTCGACGTCTTCGGCCAGGTCGTCGCCGGGGAGTTCAATGGAGGTCGCGGCGCCTCGGACACCCTCTTTGACATCGCGGTGCCCGAGGCGGGCATCTACCCATTCCGGCTCAGCTACTGGGAAGGCGGCGGGGGCGCCAGCGCCGAGTTCTTTCTCATCGACGAGGACGGCGGCGCCGTCCTGCTCAATGACGTGATGACCGCCACCTCGCTCACGACGTATCCCAACGCACTCACCGGACTTCCCGTGGTGCGCGGCACCAGCCCGCCGCCCGGCTACGTCGGCTACGAGCCGACCGCACCGTTCGTCATCGAGTTTTTGGACGGTGCCAGCGCGTCGGTCGATGACGCGTCGATCACCCTGACGCTCGACGGCGCACCCGTGCCGCTCGCCATCACGAACACCGGCACCGTGACGCAGGTCATCGGGACGCCCACCACCGTCCTCAATGCGGGGGATCCGCACGCACTCGAGCTTTTCTTTTCGGATTCGCTCGGCAACGATCGCACCGAACGGTGGACGTTCGTGGGGGGAAATGGCGGGGTGCTCCCGGTCGCGCTGGCCTGCCCGATCCCCAGCGCCTCGGATCCCGGCTTTGAAGTCACCACCTACCAGCTCGGTT
>CAZKYJ010001207.1:0-1594 GCA_964556355.1 uncultured Verrucomicrobiales bacterium
AGGCCGTGTTCGCCTCCCCGTTCCTCGTCGGAGGTCAGTGCGATCCCGAGCGGGATACCGGGATGGGCGCGGTGGAGCGCGCGGTAGAGTTCGAGCATGATGGCCACCTGGCCTTTCATGTCGCCCGCACCCGGGCCGACGATGCGCCGCCCGTCGATCTTCGAGTGGTAGCTTGCCAAATCCGGGTGCTCGACCACGTCGATGTGGCCGCAGATGAGGATCTCGGGCGGCGCGCACCCACCGGGAAGTACCACCAGCGAGGTGTAGCCCGCGTCTTCGAACATGTGGATCTCCGTCCCCGCAACCGCATCGAGGTGGTGCCGGATGAACTCGAAACAACGCGCCCGCTCCTCGGGGCGCGAATCCGTGCTGCGGATGAGCACAAGATCCCGGGTCAGCGCGGTCAGGCGTTCGGAGAGGGCGGAGGGATCGGGAGCGGCGGAGAACATGACAAAATCGAAAGGGTTCGACCGGGGATCGGAGGCCGCCGCGACGGTCGGAGCCTCCGGCGGATGGGGTTCAGTCGCGGTCGGGGGTCCACTTGGTGGGGAGCTTGGAGGCGGCGAGTTCGAGGAGGTGGTGGCATTCGTCGGGTGAGGGCGCGAGGCAGAGGAACTGGCCTTTGCGGATGCTGCCGTCGGGGCCGGAATTCAGGTTGACCGGGAGGATGCCGGAGCGGTCGCCAATCTGGAACAGGTGGCCGGTGGCGGCGAGTTCGTCGAGGACCTCGGAACCGGTGCTGGGCTCGGAGAGGCGGAGGTTGCGCAGGAGCCACGCGCCCCGCTCGGCGAGGAGGTGTCGGGCGAGGACGGACGGGTAGGTGGCACCGGTGACGCGGGCGTTGATCTCGCACAGGTAGACGGTGGGACCGGCCCCGTCGCGGTGGCAGGCGAGGAGGAAGTCGGCGCTGGCGGTGCCCCGGTAGCCCTGGTCGTGGAGCCAGCGCGCACCGATGGCCGCCTGGCGCAGCAGCTCGTCACGGATCCCGGGCTCGGTGGCGAGGTAGGGGGCGGGGGAGACGTTGCCCTGGTGGACGCTGGAATCCCCGAGGATCTGCTCGGTGATATCAAAAAGCGCGATCTTGTCCGGGGTCTCCCCGAGGAATAGCTGTACGCTGGGGCTGCGGATCTCCGCGATGCCGCCCTGGCCGGCGGCGAGCCATCCCTGCAGGTAGCAATTGCCCTCGTAGAAGTACGACCTGGGTATGGCGGGAAGCTCGCGGAGCGAGGGGACTTTGACCATGCCGATCCCTGAGGCGCCGATCTGCGCTTTGAGCACGCCGCCCGCGAACCCGGCCGCGGCGAGGCGTGCGGCGGCGGCCGGGAGATCCGCCACCGAGGCGATCTCCTCGATGGCCACGGTCGGCAGGCCGGCGGATTCCAAGAACCGGTGGAGGAGCAGTTTGTTGTTGCCGTTCCGGCTGCCCTCTCCAGAGGACAGCGTCTTGCGCCCGGAGCGGGCGGCAATGGCCGCGAGCTTGGCATCGGTGACGTAACCGTCGACCCACCGCTGCTGCCCCCGCAGGAATGGCGGGACGCCTTCGAGGGCGAGATAGTCCTGGTGGCCGAGCACTTCGATCTGTGGAAGGCTCAGC
>CAZKYJ010001208.1:0-1593 GCA_964556355.1 uncultured Verrucomicrobiales bacterium
GATCCAGCCGTAGCCGACCTTCCCCCGCTTGAGGTAGTTCTCTTGCACCTTGGCAATGATCTCCGAGGGCAGCGCGTAGATGGCGGACTGATCCCCGGGAATCTCTAACAAAAGCACCCCGATCAACTTCCCGCCCTCGGTCAGGACGGGCGCCCCGAACGCCTCGGAATCGAACGCCGAAGCCAGGTTCAACCGGAGCAAGGTCACCGGTAGGAGCCGGCCGCGGAAGTGCTTCTCCCGGCCGGCCAGCCGGCCGGGCAGCAGCCGTTTCAAGGGGTCGGCGCTCTCGGTGACCGTCGCCACCAGCTCGCCCAGCGCCACGTCGTCCGACATGGCGACCTCGAGAACCGGGCCGCGCAGCTCGCCCGCGCGCACCAGCGCCAGCCGCGTCTTGGCGTCGTAGGCGACCATCGATCCCTCGTAGACCTGTTCGCCATACGCGACGAAGACTTGGGCGGGCGGCGATTCCCCGGCATAGACCGTGGCGATGAGCCCGTCATCGGTGATGAAGAATCCCGTGGTCAGGTCGCTTTCCACATCGTTCACCGAGCGCACCGTCACCACCGACATGCAGGCCTGGCGGTAGACGTTCCCCAGCTCGGCAGCAAACGGTTGATCGCTTGCCAGCTTCTCGTCCTCGGGGCCGGACTCGGTGACTCCCGCGGCGCCCTCGATCTGCGGTGCCGCTACCGGTGGCGAAACAGGCGTGCTCCCGCCTTCCGCCCCGCCGGCCAATGCGGTCGCCGCCGCCAAGCAAGCCGCGACCAGCAGCGCCGTGCACGGCGCTGCGTTGACCCGCTTAGAACTCTTTGATGACAACCTCATCCGACACAGGGAGGATTCCGCCCCCTTGCGGGAGGATCGTCCGAGGGCGTCGCGCCGACGGAGCGGTCCCAATCCCCGCCCCGAAATCGTCGAACGATACCGGGGAGAACGGAGCCTCGCTAGAACTTACGGGCATAAGCCTAACATCGCCACCCCAAAGAGTACCGCCCGCCTGGTCGGGTGCCGTCAGCGATGCCATCCCCTCGCCGACCTTCGGCTCGACCGGTCCCGACGACCAGAGCGACATCCCGATCATCACCGCGGCGTAGGCGCCGACGCCACCGTAGATCCAGCCGGCTTTCCCGACCTGGGCGAACCCGGAGAAGTAGGTTCCGACGCGCTCGAAGAAGATGCTGTGGGCCGAGCGGCGCAAGAGCTCCTGGCGCTGACGACTCTGGAACTCCAACAGGAACTCGTCGAAGTAGCCCTCGGGCGGACGCTCGTACTGTTTCAGGCGGAGGAGACGTTGAAGCTCTTGGTAATCGTCACTCATACGGTCAGGGGGATCAGTCGTGGGAGGGCCTTGAAATTGAAATCGCGGAATTGAAAATTGCAACCCGGCAGGTGGGGAAAGCCCCCAATCAGGAACGGAACTCGTCGAGGTAGTTTTGCAGCTGGCGGTGGGCGTAGTGGAGCCGGGATCGGACGGTACCCTCGGACACGCCGAGGATCTTGCTGATCTCGGCGTGGGGCATTCCTTGGATATCAAACATCGTAACCACGGCTCTGTGGTCGTCTGACAGCCGCATCATGGCGTCGTTCAATCTT
>CAZKYJ010001209.1:0-1593 GCA_964556355.1 uncultured Verrucomicrobiales bacterium
ACTGGCGACAAGAGGCCAACGACCCGCACAACCGAGGAGCACCGGTTTCGAGGTGGTTCGGCGTTCAGTCCGGCATGGCCTGCGGTCGATCAGGTAGGTGAGGGTGGAGGAGGGGGCCGACCGTCGATGCGGGGTGGGACAGTTCCCTCCTGCGCTGGCCCAGGACGCTCGGCCCCTCCACCCCCTCGTCGCAGCTTTGGGGGATTCCCTTGACGTGCTAGGCGTCTTGGGTTGATGCTGAGAAGGAGGCGGATCGCATCGGGAGGTAGCTGATCGGGAAGCGTCTGTCGTTGTTCCTGTGGGTGGTGGTGGGTTGTTTCGCCGTGGCTGGCTGTGACGGTGCCGTTGGTGAGACCACCACGTCATCGGAACCGGCGACGAGGACGACCATCGCTTCTGCGGCCGAAGGCTTGGAGTTTTCGATGCGTCCAGTGTTGGGCGTGTTCACGACGAGTCCGGCGTTGTCGGACCCCACCGGCGACCATCCCGCTGGACTCGATCCCGATACCGGCCTGACCGAGGTGGATGACGTGTCCGCCGAGGCGTATCTGCGGGCACCGGTGACCGGCGACGTGTACTGGGTGGGACCTGCGTTCATCACCAACGACGACATCGAGAGCGCCGAAGCTGCACTCCCCCCAGGTGGTGTGCAAGCCTGGGTGGTGATACCGCAGTTCACCACCGAAGGCGCAGCCAAGTTCCGGGCCGCCACCGCCACAATGGCGCAAGAACCCGTCGCCTCACCGACACGGCGGATCGCAATCGTCGTCGACGGGGAGGTCATTGAAGCCCCGATCTTGGCCGCTGAGGTCGGACCCGAGGGTCTCGACCCGAATCACGTTGTCATCGATGTTGGATTTGACGATGACCCCGACTCGGAACAGAGGGCCGTCGAACTTGCCTCGGCCCTCTCGCGTTGACGACGTGGCTTAGGGGCAGTGCCAACGGCAAGGCGGCTGCGACTGGTCGAGGGGCGTCTCACGTCTCGGATTGAGTGAGTCGTCTCGCTCGAACGGTTTGGGTGGCGTTATTGACGGTGGGTAGGGTGCGATCAGGTCGGGGACGCCCTTGGGGCGGGGTCGGGTCTGGGCGATGCTCGTGGGGTGATCGGAAGGGTCTGGGATGGCACGCCGGAAGACGCCTGTGGGGGGGACCGGTCTGGTGCTCGTCGTATCCCTGTTTTTCTCCTTCCCTGTTGCGGTCACATTTGATGGTGCCGCGGCGGAGGCGATTGGAGCTGCACAAGCTGGCGAGTCGCTGTCGGATGATGTCGTTGATCTCTCCACTTCACCTCCACGAGAGCGCGACACCGGTGATCCGCCGATCGGTCAGCTTGATGCTTCCGGCCGGGTGACGGTGGAGGTGGTCCATGATCCGGGGCAGGGAGGTCCGGTCCGTGCCGAGGTGGAGCGGCTGGACGGGGTCGTGCTGGGGGCATCTCCCGGGGTTGTCCTGGTCAAGGTCCCTCCGGTGGTGGTGGCGGCGTTGCAGCGGCGACCGGGGGTGGTGCATGTGCGTTCGCCGCTCCGGGTCGACCTGATCCCGGACCCGTTGGAGGGCGCGGTGTCAGCGCTGGCGACGACTGATGTCCAT
>CAZKYJ010001210.1:0-1584 GCA_964556355.1 uncultured Verrucomicrobiales bacterium
TTGAGCCCGGCGCCGGTAATGTGGATGAGTGGGCCGGCCATTGGACGGTCATCCAGTCGGTCTCCTACAACGTCACGGGCCATTTTTTTGCCGGGAGCGCCGGGGCGGATCTCCTGGCGGGGATCCCGGCGGGAACGCGGGGATACATCTGGGGCTCGAACACGAAAAGTCTCGGTGACGATGCCGAGTGGGTGCTGGTCTCGAACGCTGCCTGGGTGTTCCCCAGCCAGACCACTGCGACCGCGGCGCCGCTCGAATGGTTTGTCGGTGACGACACGTGTGTGGCGCCCGTGGGCGGGGTCAATGCGGGGGACTACCAGCTGCGTTCGGTACGGGTGGGGGGCGGTGCCGGAGGCGGCGACGCGTGGCTGAGCACGCAGTTCAGCGAGTCCCAGCGGCCCGATCCCACCATTGCGGGGTGGGCCGCGGATCCGGACGGCGATGGCCTGAGCAACCTGATCGAGTTCGCTTTCGGTGGGAGCGCGACCTCCCCGGCCGGCCGCGCGGGCCCCACCGCCGAGATCGCGGAGATCGGCGGCGAGCGCTACCTGGTGATCGCCTTCCACAAGGCGGCTGGTGCCGCCGTCGACTACACCGTCGAAGTGTGCGCGGACGGTCAGGGGTGGCATTCGGGGGAAGGGGCCACCGTCATCGTGCACGAGACGGGCGAGGAAGCGGTCGTCCGGGATTCGGTCCCCTTGGGTGCGGCGGCCGGGTGCCGGATGATCCGCGTCCGCGTGGCGCTCCGCTAGGGTGGCGAAGCGGGGCATCCCGGCTAGGGTGGGCAGACGTAGCCTGTCCCGCCACCCCCGCCCTAACAAAGCCCCACGAATGAAACTCACCTTCTGCGGTGCCGCCGGCACCACGACCGGTTCCTGCCACCTCATCGAAGCCAACGGCCAGCGCATCCTCCTCGACTGCGGGTTCTACCAGGGGCGGCGCCACGAGGCCTTCGAACTCAACCGCAGCTTCCCCTACTTCGCGCCGTCCGAAATCGACGCCGTCGTCCTTTCCCACGCCCACATCGACCACTGTGGGAACCTCCCCAACCTCGTGAAGCAGGGGTTCGCGGGAAACATCTACAGCACTTTCGCCACGCGGGACCTCTGCGCGATCATGCTCCCGGACGCCGCCAAGATCCAGGAAAGCGATCTCCGCTTCATCAATAAGCGCCGGAAGAAAGCGGGGCGGACCCCGTGGGAGCCGCTCTACTCGAAGCAGGACGCCGAGACCTGCGTGCGGCATTTTGTGACCTTCGACTACCACCGGCCGATGCGGGTCGCCGACGGCGTCACCGCCACGTTCATCGACGCCGGCCACATCCTGGGCTCCGCGCAGGTGGTGCTCGATATCGATGACCGGGAGACGGGGCAGAAGAAGCGGCTCCTATTTTCGGGTGACGTCGGGCGGGGGAGCAACGACATCCTCCGCGACCCCGAGCCCAGCGAGGATGTCGACGTGCTCATCATGGAGTCCACCTACGGCGGGCGTGAGCATGAGGGGATGACGCAGGCGGACGACAAGCTTTGCGAGATCCTCGGGCGCGCCCTGGAGACCAAGGGGAAGATCCTCATCCCCGCCTTC
>CAZKYJ010001211.1:0-1583 GCA_964556355.1 uncultured Verrucomicrobiales bacterium
CCGACGCCAGCACAGAAGAAAGAGCTCATCCGCGACTGCCTCGAACTGGCCTACGATGACGCTCCCGGTGCCGGCGGCGTGGTCGACGCCGCCTACCGCTCGCTCGCCATCACCACCGATTTCGTGCGCGAAAAGGATCTCATCACGCTCCCCGAGGATCCGCTGGAGATCATCCTCATGCCCGAGTTCCGGCGGGGCGTCTCCGTCGCCTACTGCGACGCACCCGGCGCGCTCGAGGTCGGCGGCAAAACGTTTTACGCCGTGTCCCCACCTCCGGCGGACTGGACCGCGACGCAAGTCGATTCCTTCCTCCGCGAGTACAACCACCGCTCGCTGCACAATCTCACCGTCCACGAGGCCATGCCCGGACACTACGTCCAGCTCCTCCGTTCGAACGCCACCTCCACCCGTCTCCGATCCGTCTTGGCTTCGGGGACGTTCATCGAGGGCTGGGCCGTCTACTGCGAGGAGATGATGGTCGACGAAGGATTCCTCCCCGACGACCTGCTCATGCGCCTCACCGTCCTCAAGTGGAACCTCCGGGGCGTGAGCAACGCCCTCCTCGACCAAATGATCCACCTCGACGGGATCGACGAGAAGGCGGCCATGTCCCTGATGATGGATGACGCCTTCCAGGAAGAGCGGGAAGCCGCCGGCAAATACCGGCGCGCCCAGCTCACCTCCGTCCAGCTTTCAACCTACTTCGCCGGCTACATGGAAGTCGCCGATATCCGCCAAGCAGCCGAAGCGGCTTGGGGAACAGATTTCGACCTGAAGGCCTTCCACGACCGGCTCCTCTCGTTCGGTTCCCCGCCACCAGCCTTCGTCAAGTCGCTCCTGCTCGGCGAGTCGATCTCGACGGCGCCCGAGTGAGAGCCTGTTATCATGTAATATTGTCTGCCATCAGGGAATCTGACCAGGAGATATTCGCTGGCCGCAAGTCCCTCAGGAGGCGCAATCCGCTTTTCGGCACCTGCCTCAAGGCGGGAGCAAAATGCACCAAGTGCGGATCCGTGGATTTCGGCATCCAAGGTGAGTTGATCGACTTTCCCGCCCTCTGCGGTCTCCAGCCCGAGGAACGCCCCTCCTGAAAGGTTCCTCCTGGTTTTCCGTGCTGTTCGTCTGGTGACTCAGGAGGCGGGATGGTATTGCCTGTCGAGGTCGCCGAGATAGAAGAGGATGCGGATCCGGTAGTTGGCGTAGCTGCGGAACCCCCGCGCGGCGGACATGATCGACTGGATGCGGCTGTTGAGCCCCTCGGACGGCCCGTTGCTTACGGGGTAGTCGAACCAGGCGAGCAGCCCGTCGAGGTGCTCCCTGACCATCCTCGCGAGCTTCTTGACCGGCTCCTGCCAGCTGCGCGGGGCACCCGAGAGCCACCTCCTGATGAACGCGGAGGCCGCCGCCCGGGACGGCTGCTCCCAGAAGCCCGCCAGCAGCTCTTTGGCCACTCAAGCCCGCGAGGTCGCGCTGTTGATCCTGGCCAGTGCGCAGAAGCTCTTGAAGCTGGCCTCGGGCAGGTTCTCCGTGGTCTTCCCCCGAAAATCTGGACAGGTCATGCGCCTCTGGTTGGGATGTTAGTT
>CAZKYJ010001212.1:0-1583 GCA_964556355.1 uncultured Verrucomicrobiales bacterium
CGGTCTTTCACCTCGTCCCAGAGGGCGGCACCTTTCAGCGAGGTCTCGACGACCTCGTCGAGCTCCGACTTCTTGTTGCGGCCGGCGACCCGCAGGGAAAAGATGACGTTCTCGTAGATCGACTTGGGAAACGGGTTGTACTTCTGAAAGACCATGCCCACGCGCTTCCGTAGCGAGATGACTTCGACATCGGGGTCGTAGAGGCTCGTCCCATCCAGACGGATATCCCCCTTGTGACGGACGCCATCGATGAGGTCGTTCATCCGGTTCATGTTCCGCAGGAGCGTCGATTTGCCGCAGCCGGACGGGCCGATGAACGCGGTGATCTCGTGCTCGGGAATGTCCATCGAGACATCGAAGATGGCCTGCTTCTCGCCGTAGTAGAAGGAGAAGTCCTCGATCTCGATATAGGCGGGATCGCGGTGCTCCACGGCGGGGGCGGCAGCTTCGGGCGCGGTGGCGATGGCGGACATAGCGGAAGGCGGAGGGCGGAAGAACGGTTGGTGGGCAGGATGAAAAGGGGGGCGGAGGATTCTGCTCCGAACTAGAACGACGCCATGGCGTACTTCTTCTTCAGGTGGTTACGGATGAGGATCGCGGCGAGGTTCATGACCACGACGAGCACGATCAGGAGAAAGGTAGTGGCGAATACCATGGGCTTGGCGGCCTCGGAGTCGGGGGATTGGAATCCGAGATCGTAGATATGGAATCCGAGGTGCATGAACTTCTGCTCGGGGTGGACGAAGGGGAAGATCGAGTTGATCGGGAGGTTGGGGGCGATCTTGACGACGCCGACTAGCATGAGCGGCGCGACCTCGCCCGCGCCCCGTGCCATGGCCAAGATGACGCCCGTCAGGATGCCGGGCGTGGCGCTGGGGAGGACGATGCGCTGGATGGTCTGCCACTTCGAGGCACCGCAGGCGAGGGCGGCCTCGCGCACGCCGCGGGGCACGGCGGCGAGCGCTTCCTCGGTGGCGACGATGACGACGGGGAGGGTGAGGAGGGCGAGGGTGAGCGAGGCCCAGAAGATGCCTCCGGTGCCAAAGGTCGGGGTGGGGAGCTTGGCCGAGAAGAACGTCTCGTCGACCCAGCCTCCGACGAAGTAGACGAAGAACCCGAGGCCGAAGACGCCGAAGACGATCGAGGGCACCCCGGCGAGGTTGTTCACCGAGATCCGCACGCAGCGCACCATCATCCCCTGCTTGGCATACTCGCGGAGATAGATGGCGGCGACGACCCCGAACGGAGTCACGAGGATGCTCATGAACAGTGTCATGACAAATGTGCCGAAGATGGCGGGGAAGATCCCGCCCTCGGTGTTGGCCTCGCGGGGATCCTCCGTGAGGAAACTCCACATGTGCCCGAAGAAGATCCCGACGCGCCCGAAGAAGCTAAGGTCGTTCGGGTAGTAGAACGAGACCACATCGCTAACCGGCTCGGAGCGCTCCTCGCCGGTCGAGGTGGTGTAGGTGATGGTATCTTCCAACTGCCGCTGGCGGAGTTCGCCCGCCTCTCCGGCGAGCACCTCGTACTCGGCCTGGAGGGAGGCGGTCCGCTCATCCAGCACGCTGATGTCCCCGGTG
>CAZKYJ010001213.1:0-1577 GCA_964556355.1 uncultured Verrucomicrobiales bacterium
AGCATCGAGATCTGGCCGGACATGACCGACCTCGCGCCGGATGAGCGCTTCCCGACCGCGTTCGTCCACGCGGACGGGCGCCCGGCCGAGGTCTTCAGCTCGGCGCTGGCCCCCACCGTCGACCGCCACTTCCGATGGATGCACGACTACGGGATCGCCGGCGCATTCGTCCAGCGCTTCGGGGTGAGCATCCGCGACCAGGCCGGGCTCGCGCGCACCGACCGCGTCCTCCAGAACTGCCGCGACGGCGCCCGCGCCCACGGCCGGAAGATCGCCGTCATGTACGACCTCACCGGTCTCGACGACCGGGGTGTCCTCCGCCTCCGCGACGACTGGCGCACCCTCGTCCGGGAATCACGCCTGACCGAAGATCCCGCCTACCTCCACTGGGACGGCCGCCCGGTCGTCGCCGTCTGGGGGGTCGGGTTCAATGACGGGCGGAAGTACGGGCTCGATTCCTGCCGCGAGCTCGTCCGCTTTCTCACCCAGGACCCCGAGGCGCGGCAATGCCGGATCGTGCTCGGCGTCCCCACCGGCTGGCGGACACTCGACCGCGATGCCACCGACGACCCGGCACTGCACGAAATCCTCGCCGGAGCCGACGTCGTCTCGCCGTGGACGATCGGCCGCTACGGCACGCCCGACGGCGCGCGCCGCCACGCCGAGCGGGACTGGGCACCGGACATCGCCTGGTGCCGCGATCGGGGCATCCACTACCTCCCGGTGATCTACCCCGGGTTCAGCTGGACAAATCTCAAAGGGGGCGACGCCATCTTCGACGCCATCCCCCGCCGTGGCGGCGAGTTCTATTGGAGCCAGGTCGCGGCCGCCCGGGCCGCCGGTGCCGAGATGCTCTACGGCGCGATGTTCGACGAGATCGACGAGGCCACCGCCCTTTTTAAATGCACCGACGACCCGCCCGTCGGGGCGAGCAAGTTTCTGACGATGGAAGGCCTGCCCTCCGACCACTATCTCTGGCTGACCGGCCAGGCCGCCCGCGCGCTCCGCGGCGAGATCCCCGCCACGCCCGATCTCCCGGCGCGCCGATAGCTGGGCGCGGTTAGGCCCGTTTCTCTAGTCGTGTCCCCTCGCCTCCCCACTCTGATCGCCTTTGCCCTCGCCACTGCTCCTGCCGCGGTGGCCGACGAATTCCGCGACATCGATCCACTGCTCAACCAGTACTGCTACGACTGCCACGGCGACGGCGTGGACAAGGGCGATCTCACCCTCGACACCGCCACCTCCGCCGATCACATCCTCAAGGACCGTGCCATCTGGGAGACCGTTCTCTACAACGTGGAGAACTGGGTCATGCCCCCGCCGGACAAGAAAAACCAGCCCACCGAGCTGGCCTCCTGCGGTTCGGTATTCCTCAAGCCCGAGGGAGATTTTGCCGGGCGCCTCATCGAGGACGCGGGACTCAAGGGGCTTCGGGTCGGGAACATCCAGGTTTCGCCGAAGCACGCCAATTTCTTCGTGAACCTTGGCCAGGGAAGGGCCGGCGACGTTCTGACGCTGGTCGAGCGGGTCGAGAGGGAGGTGGAGGCGCGGTTCGGCGTGCGGCTCGTCCGCGAGTT
>CAZKYJ010001214.1:0-1572 GCA_964556355.1 uncultured Verrucomicrobiales bacterium
ACGAGAATGCGGATCAACGTTTGGTGGTCAAGCATCATCCTCGGGCACGGCAGAAGCGGCCCTCCTGGCGGAGTAAGGATTAGCTGGCCGACGCCTCTCCCCGCTCGGCACCGCCGAAAGGGTGTGCCCCTACTCGGACGCCGGATTCTTCTTCGTTGCTGGACCGGAATCGGCGGCGGCCACATCGGCTTCCAGTTCGCGGATCAGGCGAGGACTGATATGTTTATTCAGCATCTGCCGCGTGTCGGTAAACATCCGTTCGATCATCGCCGCTTGGGCGCCGCTCGCCAGCGAATCGTAGTCCTGCAGACGGCTATCGAGCGCTTCGGTTAGCTTGGCTTTCGTGCCCAGCTCGCGGAGGCTGTTGAGCATTTCACGAGCCGTCTCGACTTATCCCTTTTCGATCCGCAGCCGAATCCGCGCCGCGTAGAGATCTCGCATGGCCACCAGGTCGATGATGGAATTCTGGACGCCCCGGATGAACGATTCGGCCTCCAGCCGGACGTCATCTCCGGACGGATCGGCGACACTGATCCGTTCTTGTCCGGGGACCGTAGGCAGCTTTGCCAAGATCGCGCCTCCATTCTTTACATAGAGCAGCCGCAGGGGGTGATCCGCTTTTTCCACCCGAAAACGACCATCCCAGTCGGTGCGTCCCAGGAAGGTGAAATTCCCCGACTCCAGGTCTTTCTCGTAGAACTCGTATCCTTGCAGCGGCTCGCTGGGATCGTTGCGGGCATGCAGCCGAATCAAAGTATTGGGGTAATAGGGGCGGACTTTGAATGCCATCCGATGGGTGCGACTATTGCGGCGACCCTGCAGGCCACCGGGCCGGCCGGCGTACAGTTCCATTCTAACGTTCGCACCATCGACCTCTTCCACATTGAGATACGCCCAGTCGAGCTTTTCTAACAGGATCGGGTCCCCGTTGCGATCATCCTTTCGCACCGCGGGCTGCAACAGATCCGCTTCCTTGACGGCCGCCGGTGAATCGGGATCGATGATCAAGCCGGCGGCGCGCACCCGGCCCACGATCGTCTCGGTTCCTATATCCTCGATCCGCACCGTGGGGGCGAAACTTTGGATGACCGAGCGGCCAATGGTGGGAACCAGTTCATTCGAATGCAGCACGTCCGCGGAGACGAGCGGGCCGACCAGTCGCATCAAGCAATCGATCTCCACGGCATGGACTTGGACGGGAGCCCGCCCGTCATCGAGACGGACGATGAATAGTTTGTCGTAGCTTTCGAAGACGTCGATCACGAGATCGCGAATGTTTAGCGCAATCAGCTTGGGCTCGGGGTCGACCAGCGTCGTAGCGATACCGCGCGGCAGCAAAACCGCTTCGGTTGCCTCTTCCGCCCAGGCGTCCACGACGGCTTGCGAGCCTCCCGATTTGGCCTGCAGGATTTCGGCGACCCAATCGAGGTCGGGATTGTCGACGGCCTCGCCTCGCTCAGTTACCGCCGCGATCATTTCGGCGGTCGCTTGGCAGGCAGTCACGCGCGTGGCCACGTCTCGGGCGATGCGGATTCGAGGTGCCTCCGCATGGTTTCGCTTGACCGCCAGGAT
>CAZKYJ010001215.1:0-1571 GCA_964556355.1 uncultured Verrucomicrobiales bacterium
GTCCGGTCGGGGAGGTTCGGAGCCCAGAGTGAATCGTGTGCCCTTGGAGAAGGATTCCCGGTTCCGCCGGCGCGGGTGACAAGGTCGCGCACCGGCGCGAACGAGTGGGTCGTGGCGGTGCAGACCATGAGGAGGAGGAAAGGCAGCGCCCAGAAGCCGAGGGCGGTGTGCCAGCTCCGCCTACTCCCGCCTCTGCCCCACCAAGGGAGGAGTTGTCCCCGCACCTGCGTCCAACGGAACCGGGCTGGCCACCAGAGGACGAGCCCGGTCAGCAGGAGAGGGATCAGCACGACGTTCGCCCAACTCATGACGCGCTTGCCGGTCTCTTTCCGATCGCCAGAAAACCCGAGGAACCGGTGCCACTGCTCGACACCTTTGTGGAGCGTGCGGCGGAGCGAGGCGGTGCCGCCGGGGCGGACCTCCCCAGTGTAGGGATCGATGAAATCGAGCCGCTGCGGATCCGAATGGAACGCGTAGGCATGGCGGGGATCGCGGCCGAGAGCGATGCGCTTCACCGGCGATTCCGGATGCTCCGCGCTCACCAGGGCGACGAGTGCTTCCAGCGATTTCGGTTCGGCGCCCGGGAGCGGATCGACCCGACGCGACCGGTATTCGAGGGCATCCACGTAGCTGTCGGCAAACGCCATGACCGCGCCTGTGCCGGCCATCAGCGCCCCGAACAGGCCGGTGACGATCCCGAGTGCCAGGTGGACAGCAATGATGACGGCACGAAGAGGCAACGGGGCTCGCGGTGGGGATCGGTTGTCGGGAGGCATCCCTATTCCTCCTAGTTCGAGATAACCGAGAATCCCCCCCGGCGCCACCGGCCAGTTCCCAAGTGTCCGGGCTCCCGCAGGCCGCCGCCCGACTCGCCGCCGCCTCTTGCGCGGGTCGATGGGACCGAGCCTCGCCCGCGCCCCCGATCGACACGGGAGCGACGCTCCCTACCGCCTATTCGGCTCCACGCAGCCGATCGGACAGAAACCGGATCGACTCACCGAACGCCGCCCGGTGGGTTGCGGTTTCGATATCTAGCCAGTGATCCATCCCCTCGACCAGGCGGAGCTCGCTGGGCACCCCTCTTGCTTTGAGCGCCTCGTGGAGCCGTTCGGCCTGCCGTGGCGGGACGATGTTGTCGCGGGTGCCGTGGATGGTGAAGACCGGAGCCGAGCTCTCGCCGACGTAGGTGATCGGGCTGTAGGTGCCGGGGTCGACGGGATCGGGCGCGGCTCCCGCGAGGGTGGCAGTGATCGAAGCCTGCGCCGCCGCGTTCCAGTCGCGTGTGAGGTCGGTCGGCCCGTAGACATTGACGGCGGCCGCAACGGCCGGCCGGGTTTCGCCGGTGGTGGCCGGCCATTCATCCAGCACGGCCAGAAACAGCATGAGGTGAGCTCCGGCACTGAAACCAATCGCACCGACACGATCGGGGTCGATGGCGTACTGGTCCGCCTGGTCAGCGAGAAACTCCCGGGCTTTCAGAAGGTCGCCGATCATCTCGCCTCCGCCGGCCTCCGGGGAAAGGCGGTAGGAGACCGCGGCTGCCGAAAGACCAGCTTTTTGCAGGAGCCGAC
>CAZKYJ010001216.1:0-1569 GCA_964556355.1 uncultured Verrucomicrobiales bacterium
GGCAACCAGTCTCCCCTTCCCGACCACACACCCTACCCACACCGCCGGTCGGTTTACCTCGAATCGGGCAGCGGTTATGCTTCCTACCGCAACGGAAACCGCGGGGCTGGCGCCACGACCGCCCACCGAGGCGGATTCATGGGGAAACGCACGATTTGGTTTGCTCTCTCGATCACGGTCTTGCCGTGGGCGGTGTTTCCCGAGGAGGCCAGGCGCAAGCTGAGAACCAAGCGATGAGACCCGTTCTCCTAGACGTCGATCCCGGCATCGACGATGCCCTGGCCATCCTACTGGCGCTATCCTCACCGGAGCTGAGCGTGGAGGCCATTACCGTCGTCGCCGGCAATGTCGAGGTCGACCTCGGTTTTCGAAACGCGCGTCAGATCCTCGAGCTCGCCGGGCGTGCCGACATTCCCGTGGCTCGTGGCGCCGATGCGCCGCTGGTAGGGCGACTCGTCACTTCGCGCCACGTGCACGGCGAGAACGGCCTTGGCAACGTGGAGCTCCCAGCTCCTAATGCGTCACCTTTCGTGGGCACCGCCACCGATCTCATCGTAAGCACGATTCGAGCACATCCCGGGCGAATCACACTGATCCCGGTGGGGCCTCTCACCAACATCGCCATCGCCTTGAAGCAGCACCCCGATCTGACCGCCAACATCAAGGAGATCGTCCTCATGGGCGGATCACTCTCCGGCGGGAACATCACACCCGCGGCCGAGTTCAACATTTACAACGATCCAGAAGCGGCCGAGATGGTTTTTCATGCTGGTGTGCCCATCCGAATGGTCGGACTCGATGTTACCGAAAAGACGATTCTGACGGCCGGGCATCTAGAGTCGGTGCCGAAGAGCGCCAGCCCCATCAGCGAGCTTGTCTGGAGTCTCACCGAGTTTCAACTCAACGAGCGAGGAGCCGACGGGATCATGATGCACGATCCCCTAGCGGTGGGTGTCGTGATCGATCCCACGTTCGTCGAAACCCAGGATCTGCACATAGGCGTGGAGACGAAGGGAGACAAGACGCGGGGCGAGACCGTAGCGGCCCGGAAGGGCTGTTTCCTGGAACTCCGCGAATCGCACGGCACGATGGCTGTCGTCGGTCGAGTCGAGTTGGCTCCCAACGCCAAGGTCTGTATGAAGGTGGACTCCCGGCGATTCCTCGATTTCTTTTCGAAGCGTGTCCTTGGCGCAGAGCGCTGACCGATGTCGTCGCTTAGTGCGGATTACCGAGCGTCTCGAACGATGCGAGGTCTTTGACGCCGGAACCGGTCAAGGGAATCAAGACTCTCGACCCTCCCCCCCCTTCGCTCCTCTCCCAAACGCGATACCCAGCTAAGGCAGCAGCCGATGTGGGCTCGACCAAAAGCCCTCGGCGCGCCAGGACGCGTTGAGCATCACGGATTGCGTCGTCCGTAACCACCACTGCCGTGCCCCCGCTGACCCGGATAGCCTCCGCGACCTGCTCTAAACGCACCGGCTTTTGTACCGCGATGCCACTGGCGATCGTTTGGCCAGGCGCGTCCTTCCGTGAGATCGGCTCCCTACCCACGACACGAGCGTAAACGGG
>CAZKYJ010001217.1:0-1562 GCA_964556355.1 uncultured Verrucomicrobiales bacterium
CGGATGGTAGACGTCCGGGACCTCCCCAGTGGAATCGTGGTAAACGACCCCTACACCGGGCAGCCGCTCATTGTTCCGTAGGCGCCGGCGGTGGCGGCGGGGGAGGGGCGAGCGCACCGGTGGTGCCGGGCGCCGGTGCCGGTGCCGGTGCCGGTGGCGCGGGTGCGACGGCGGTGTCCGGGGCGGGCGTGAGCGTGACCGGGCTGGCCTCGATGGTCGCGGGGCCGGTGGCGGCGCCCGGCACCACCGGCGTTGCCCCCTTGAGGGGAAGGAGGATGGTCTCGCCCGTGCGAATGACGGTGTCAGTCATGTCGTTGGCGGCTTGGATGTCGGCGATCGAGACATCCTTGTCGCGGCCAATTTTCCAAAGCGAGTCCCCTTGGACGACGGTGTACTCGACCATTTGCCGGTCGGAGAAATCGGGCGCGGGTGGGGGCGTAGCAGGCTCTGCGACGGCGGGCTCGGCCACTGCGGACGGGCTGACAACCTGGGCGCGGGCGACCGGCTCTGTCGGGGTCGCGCAGCCGGCGAGGAGTAGCGCGGACGCGGCGAGGGCGGGAGCGGTGCACTTGGAGGACGGGGTACGGATGATCATGATTCTCTGCTAGACTACGGACTACTCGGTGATGCGTTTCATCCAATCGGCCATGAGTTCGGGCCAGCGGGCGACGGGCATGTCCTGCGCCTTGGTGATGCCGTAGCCGTGGCCACCTTCCGCGAAGAAATGCGCCTCGGCCGGGATTTCAAGCTTTTTCAGGGCGCGGTAGAAGGCGAGAGATCCCTCGACGGTGATGGGATCGTTTTCGGCGTGGATGAAGAACGTGGGCGGCGATTTCTCGGTCGGTTGGAGGTTCGCGGCGACCTCGGTGTCGCTTCCTTCCGCCAGGAGATAGGCCGGGTAGATGAGGCCGCAGAAGTCCGGGCGATCGGCGTCGCCGGTGAAATTGGTGGCAGCGTGGGCGGAGAGGTTGCCGCCGGCGGAGAAGCCCATGATGCCAACCTTGTCCGGGGAGATGCCGCGCGCGTCCGCGCCCTCGCGGACGAGCGAGATGGCACGCTGGGCGTCCTCCAGGGGAACGGCGTGGCGGGGTTCGTCGCCTTGGCGGGGGAGACGGTATTTCAAGACGAAGGCGTGGAAACCCTGGGCGGCGAAAAAGTCGGCGACGAGGGTGCCCTCGTGGTTAAAGGCGAGGATATTGTAGCCGCCTCCCGGACAGATGATGATGGCGGCATCGCGCGCCTCGGCGTCCCCGGTGGGCGGGAAGTAGAGGAGGGCGGGCTCGTTGATGTTGTTCACGCGGTCGATGCCGTCGTTCTTCTCGATCCAGTTCTCCGCACCTTCGACCGACCAGCCGTCGGGGTTGCCGTCCGGCCAGAGCGGGATCGTCTCAGCGGGGTCGGCGGCACTGGTGGGAGCGAGGAGAGCCAAGGTGGCAGCGGTGGTGAGGACGAGGGTTTTCATGGATGGTATTGGCGCACGCTGGCGGTGACTGGTAGGTAGTTCAAACGGCGACTGCCGATACCTCCGTCCGGCCTAGGAGAAAGCCGACTACGCCAGCGCC
>CAZKYJ010001218.1:0-347 GCA_964556355.1 uncultured Verrucomicrobiales bacterium
CCCCCGCCGGTGGCGGCCTTGGTTCCTCTGGCGCACAGAAAATCCGGACGGGGCGAATCTGCAATTGCAAGACACGATCGAGAACGTGGTCGGCATGCCGCGGGTGATCCGTTCCACCATTGCAAGAAGCCTGGCCGCCGCCAGCGTCGCGCCGGGACTAATCGACTGTAGCAGCCAAGACCACGCGAAATCCGACCCTCTCGTTTTTCATTGCGGCGAGCGCCGTAGCCCGCGCTGCGCAGCGACAATCGCGGGCGAAGGACATCGCGGAACCGCCACGATAGCAGACGAGGCTACCGGAACCCGACTCCGGATTCACCCTCTGGAGCGCAAGTGCACTATTCTCA
>CAZKYJ010001218.1:357-1559 GCA_964556355.1 uncultured Verrucomicrobiales bacterium
TCAAAGGTGGAGGTCCATTCGGCGACATTGCCCAGCATGTCGAAAAGCCCCCAAGCGTTCGGACGCTTTTGCCCCACCTGGCGGGGTCCGGCGTGCGTCCCATCGTATTGCTTGTCGCTCCATTTCTCGCAGGCCCACCCTCGCTCTCCCTCAGGGTACCCGTGGCAGCTATTGCCGCCGTACCATGCCAGCCCATCAAGTTCGGGCGCATTGTTTCCGGTACCCCCTGTCGAAAGCTCTCCTTCGTAGAGCGAGCCCGAAGAACCCGCGCGGGCTGCGTATTCCCACTCTGCCTCGGTCGGCAGTCGATACGCCCAGTGGTCGGACATTCGCTCTTCCGCACGGGCGAAATGCGTGAGGCGTTCACAAAATTCTGCAGCTTGCTCCTGCGAGACAAAATAGACGGGATAGGAGTGGTCGATGAGCATTACGATGTCGGAAGCTGTCGCTTCGTCACCATAGCGATTGTGTTGGCGTAGCGTCTGTTCGGGCTTGGTGCTGCCCGCAAATGGATGGGGCGTCTCGTCCTCGAGGAGAGCCTGCGCGAGATCTTCCACCGATTCGCCGTTCATGACCGATTTCCACTGCCCCTGGGTGACCTCCGTCTCGCCCATCCAGAACCCCCGCGTAAGATAGATCATCCGAGAGGGTTCGTTGCTTCCCCTCCCCGGTTCGTTGAGATCCGATCCCATCATAAAGCGGCCGGGAGGACACCAGCGGAGGCGGATTCCCGCGTTTCCTTCCCTGGATTCGCCGGGATTGGCCCCCACCTCCGCGTCTCCACCGGCGGGAACCCCGCCAATCGACGGCGCGCGAACCGATTGGCCCTGGACCAGCCGCACCAATGATTCAATAGCGAGGGGAATCTGAAGATCGGGGTCAATTTGCAGCGCAAATCGCGCGTGGTGGACGGCGTGTCGATGATCCGCAAGCGAAAGGTAGCACCGCGCCAGTCGAAGATGGTCGTCCGCGATGGTAAACGGGCTGCTTGGGGTGACCGTGCGCTCTTCCGGGGAGCGAAAAAGATTGTCGATCGCCTGCTTCCAAGCACCGTCCGCGAGCCGCGCGCTTTTCGACTTCACCGCCATTGCCAACCAACCCTCCGGCGAGTGCTCATATCCCGATTCGTCCAATTCGATTTCGGACAAGAGGGCGGTAACTTCGCCAATCCATTCCGGAGCCTGCTCTTCCCCGGCGGGAAG
>CAZKYJ010001219.1:0-1556 GCA_964556355.1 uncultured Verrucomicrobiales bacterium
CGTCGATCCCGCTCCAGGTCGGGAGCGCCATCCCGGCCGGCGTGCTCACCCTGGAGTCGGGTTTCGCGCACCTCGACTTCTACTGTGGGGCGAACGTGACGATCGAAGGACCCGCGAGCCTGGAGCTCGTGGCCCCCAACCTGGGACTCCTCCGATACGGCAAGCTCCGCGCCCAGGTTCCGTCGCAAGCGACGGGATTCTCGATCATCACCGAGGATGCGGAGTTCATCGATCTCGGCACCGAGTTCGCCATTTCCTGCGGCGATACGACGCCGCTAGAAGTGCACGTTTTCGATGGTGCGATCCACGTCCGCAGCACCGGGAGCTCCGGCGCATCGACGCGCACGGTTTCCTCCGGATCCGCGCTCCGGCGTAGCGACGACCGCTCGTGGGAGAGCATCGCCGCCGACCCCACCCGCTTCGTCACCGTCGGCCAGATCGCCCAGCTCGCCAGGGACAACGGCTCCGACCGCTACCTCCACTGGAAAGCCCACCACGCGAGTATCGCCGACCATCCCGGGCTCGTCGCCTACTACGATTTCGAGCCGGAGCCCAGTTTCCCCCGCACCCTCAGGGACCGGGGCTCGAACGGGATCGACGGGGCGATCGTCGGGTGCTCCTGGGCCGAGGGACGGTGGCCTGGGAAAGGCGCGATCGAGTTCAAGCAGGCCGGGGACCGCGTGCGTCTCGACGTGCCCGGCGAGTTCCCCGCACTCACCTTGTTGGCCTGGCTCCGCATCGACGGCTTCGACCGCGTGTTCAATTCGATCCTGCTCTCGGACGCATTCCAGGATGGGCACGCCCACTGGCAGGTCAAAAGTAGCGGGGTCATCGACTTCGGCGTCATGCCGCCGTCGGGCGCCCAGCACGACCGCATCCTCTACCTATCCGGCACCGTCCTCGGGCAGGAAGACCTCGGGCGGTGGGTGCAGCTCGCCCTCACCTACGATCCCATCACCCGCCTCGTCACCCACTATGTCGATGGAGAAACCGTCCAGATCGTCCCGATCTCTTCACGTGAAGACTACCCGTTGCGGCTCGGCCCTAGCGAGATCGGGAACTGGAGCCCCGCCGGTGGTGAACGCACCCTACCGCTGAGGAACTTCAACGGCCGCATCGACGAACTCGCTATCTTCCGCACCGCCCTCGGCGGGGATGAGATCCGCGCGCTCTACACCCTCGGCAATCCATTCTAGGCGACCGGCGCTCTTCCGGCAGCAGAATGTCGATCCCGGGGGGTAGCTCCGGTGCGGCGATCAACGTTCGGGGATCAGATGATACCCGCCGTACGGTTTCGGGGGGAAACCGTGCTCAGCATGTTCGCTATCGGACCAGTGGCACTGGCCGGACGGCCCCGGCTCTGCCATGGCCCCGACCCCAGCGCCCGGTCATCGACCTGCCGTCGCCGATCGATCTCTGGCTTGCACATGGGGCGCCTGAGAGCATTCTTTGAAATGTCGATTGCGATCCCCCACGCCTTCGTATGCACCCTCATCTCACTGGCCGCCTTCCCGCTATCGGCTCGGGGTGCGGACGTGATTATCAGCGAGATACTC
>CAZKYJ010001220.1:0-1551 GCA_964556355.1 uncultured Verrucomicrobiales bacterium
TGTTTTACTTCCTGGAGGCCGATCGCGGGACGATGCCTGTGGTGCGCCGCTCGATTGGGCAGAGTTCGATTTCGCGGAAGCTCAAAGCGTATTCCGCGACCTGGGAGCAGCGGATGCTTCGCAGCCAGGGGATCGATCGATTCCGCGTGCTGACGCTGACGGCGAGCCCGAAGCGCGTCGAGACGATGCTGGAGGCAGCGCGTGGGCTTCCCAAGGGGAGGGGGCTATTTCTTTTCGCGGCGACCGAAGAGCAGGGGGTGATAGCGGACATCCTGGACTTTTCCTGGCGGTCGGCGGCGTGTGGATCGGACGAGACGCTCCGCGAGGCCGCGTAGCGCCGCGTTCTTCCCTCCCCGGTTATCCACAGTTGGATGCGGGCGGGCGGCACGGAGGGGCTACGTGTTTGGTAGCATGTTAGGGAACGCACTCGGACGACCCGGGGGCACTTGAAATATCCGTTCTTTATACACGCCGATGAGCAAACGCTATATTGATTTCGCCGCCGTCAAGGCGGCGGTGGGCATCGAGAAGATCCTCGACCACTACGGTCTCCTGGGCGGCCTCAAACCCTGCGGTCAGGATGCCCTCCGGGGCACCTGCCCGATCCACCGGGGCACGAACCCAAAAGAGTTCAGCGTCAACGTGGCCAAGAACTGCTGGCACTGCTTCTCGCCCGACTGCGGGCGCGGGGGCAATGTTCTCGACTTCGTTGCGGCGCTGGAGGACACCGACGTCCACGCGGCGGCTACCTGCATTGACGAGTGGTTTCGCCTCGGACTGGCGGAGTCGCCAGGCGAAAGGCAGCGCGGAGCGCGAAAGCGCCCTGTGGCTTCGGCTGATCCTCCGACCGCGACGCCAGATCCCGCTCCAAGCGGCAGCACGGACACCACGGCGGACGTGCCAAATGAACCGGTAGAGCCAGAGGCCAATCGGCCTCTGGGCTTCGCACTGAAACATCTTGATCCCGAGCATCCCTACTTTTCGGAACGGGGGCTCCACCCGGAGACTGTGGCGCACTTCGGCCTCGGATACTGCCAAAAAGGCACGATGGCCGGTCGCATCGCCATCCCGCTCCACAATACGGGAGGCCAATTGATCGGCTATGCCGGCCGTTGGCCGGGCGAACCGCCCGAGGAGAGGCCGAAATACAAGTTCCCGAAAGGCTACCGGAAATCGCTGGAGGTCTTCAACCTCCACCGGCTGGGCAGGAACGGTGGCCTCGAACCGCTGATCATCGTCGAGGGCGCCTTCGACTGCATGTGGCTCTGGCAGCAGGGCTATGGGAGCTGCGTGGCACTGCTCGGGTCTTCCCTCTCCGACGCCCAGGAGCGCGCGATTGTCGCGTGGCTGCAGGGCGTCGAGGCACCCCAGGTCACCCTCCTCTTCGACGAGGACGATGCCGGCCGGAAGGGGCGCGACGCAGCCCTTCTTAAGCTCGGCCAGCACGCCAACACCAGGGTCGTCTCGCCGGGGAAAGAAGGATGCCAGCCCGACGGGCTCGGTGCCGATGCACTCGCCGACCTGATGCTATGAGCGGGTTCGAGAACGGGC
>CAZKYJ010001221.1:0-1544 GCA_964556355.1 uncultured Verrucomicrobiales bacterium
CAGATTTGGTGTGATGAACGGCGAGCTGTTGGACGCTTGCAAGGGCGCCGGGCGCCGAACGGCCGTCTGCGGGCTCTTCCCCAACGAGGCCTCGCTGCTGCGGCTCGCCACCGCCATCGTGATGGAGCAGTCCGAGGAGTGGGAGACCGGCAAGGCCTACCTCAACATCGAAGCGCTAAAACTCTAACAGAGCACCAGAACCGAAAGCAACCCTACACCAACACGAGAGCCTCCGGAACTTTTACAGAACAAAAGTGGCTCAACCCAGCGGCCGCGCCGCCACTCGGTCTGCTCATAACCCCCGGCAAACCAACGAATTCCACCCTTATCCCGGAATCCCCAACTTCGCCTGCTCCTTTCGGTCGGCGGATATCTCCTCTCAAGGCCTCCCCCGCGCGACCGGTGGGGCGGGAGGCTCGGCGAACGATTCGAATCCGTGTGCCGCCCGCTCGCCAATTCACCGACATGCCCCTTCCCTCCGACATCGAGTGACGGCTCCCGACACGCCGGGAGCTCTCGCGCCCCCCGGACACGGCGAACGGAGGAACAGGCGGGACGCCCCACCGAAACCCGTATCGCGTCGTCCCCACCGAATCCGAAGAGCACCCCCATTCACGCTCAGGTGATTCGCAGTTTTGCGAATTCAGACAAAAATCGTAAAAATCACTTCACGGAGTATAATTATTATAGTAAATGTGAATCACTCCGATTGGAGATATAAGAAAATTGAAAAAACAATAAAAAACAGAAGACGAAACCCATCGCAACGATGAAACGGAAAGAAGCAAAGAACGGTGCCGGTGAAGGATTCAGCTTGGTTGAGATGCTGCTGGCCCTCGTGGTGATCGCGGTCGTGACGGCGATTGCCGTACCGGCGATGGCGAGCATGATCGGCGAGGCGGCAGCGGCGAAGAACCAGCGAAACGCCCAAACTGCGGCGGCACTTTACTCGAACGCGTCATCTGCGGGAGCCGTGCTGAGCACGGCCGCCCCCTTGGCTGCCATCCATCAGTTGCGTCAAGGGGTGACGATTTCGGATCCGGAGAACCCGCTAAATGGCAACAACTTCACACTTTCGATCGCCCATGCGGAGGCGCAGGAGGCCGCGGAGCTCTTGGCATTCGAGAACGGAATGCTCGTTTTGCAGTAGGTCCGAGGGAATGGAGCAATTCCGGCGATGCTTCGTCACCGAGTCTTGGGGGCCCGCAGGCAGCGTGGGGTTCCCGTGAGCGGCCTTTTATCTTTCTAGCGGGGATCCGTTTGTGCCCGATCTGCGGCGATCAGTGCGTGGATGGATGCCGGGTCGAACGATTCGATGAAGGCGTGGGTGTTTCCCCAGAGGACGGGGGCGACGGCCGAGGCGATGCCGACGAGCCGGCCCCGGGTATCAAAGACCGGGCCACCGCTATCTCCGGGGGCGAGCGGCAGGTCGAGCCGCACGCGACCATCCCGTGCCCGGGACACCACGGTTCCGGCCGAGGGTAGGGGCGCTTCGCTGAGCGTCGTGCCGCTGGCGAATAAGGTGTCGCCGATGGCGGGAGGGC
>CAZKYJ010001222.1:0-1543 GCA_964556355.1 uncultured Verrucomicrobiales bacterium
GCGCCCGTGCCCGAGCCGCGCAAGGTTGCTCACGTAACGGAGGTAGTGGGTGAGCAGCTCGATCGCCGCCAGCGGCGATTTGGGCAGCGGCGGGATGCCCCCCTCCCCCGCCCGCCTGACATGCGGCCACCGACCGAAGTGCTCCGACCCGCGTTCGATCCGCACCCCGTGACCGAGATCGTAGCTAAGCACGACGTCGAACTGCGGCATCAGCGCGTCGAGCAGGAGGTCGCGCATGGCTCCAAGCCGGTCGCCCGGCAAGACGAAGCGGTCATCAACATTCCCGTAGACGATAAATTGCGAGGCTGCTCCGGATTCGTAGAGCGCGATGATTTCCAGCGCCCAGGCGGGCAGGTTTCGGGTAGCGGCCATGGTGGATCTATCGTGGGGTCGAGGTCGTAGCAAGTCGGCGGCGCGGCTAGGCGTTCACGCGGTCGCTGAGCGGGTGAACCGCGTCGCCGTCCGCTTCAAGTTCGCGATCGAGGAGGGATACCTCGCGCTCGTAGTCGCCGTAGAGCGATCCGTCGAGGAGGCTGCTAGCGAGGTCAATATGCCCCGAGATGACGGCGGGCGCGCCCGAGATAGCGGCATTCTCCACGGCCAGGTCGACCTGGGCTTCGATGCGTTTTAGATCACTCTCGATCTCCGCATGGCGCCGGGTGCGCCGCTCCACATTGTCCAGGCGCTGCCGAACGATATCGAGGCGCGCACGGGTCGATTCCCTTAGGGAAACCGATGGTGTGGAGCCGGCCGCCAGCTCGGATTCCAACTGGCCGATCTCCCGGCGGAACCCTTCGGCCAAGGCCGGCTCGCCCTCCTGGTCCCCGAGGTGCTGCCGGGCGACGAGCAGCTTCAGGTAGATGGCTCGCAGCTTCTTGATGGCCTCGGCGCTGGTGCCGGGAACCTCCTCCACCGCCGTCGTCCGCAGCCTGCGGCAACGCCCTTCGAAACCCTCCAGCCGCGCCCTCCGAGCGGGATCGAGCCTGGCGACGAGGGCGTCCCAGCGGACGGCCGTTTCGGTGGCGTCCTCGTGCTGGTCGATCGCTTCGACGAGCGCCTGAAACCTTCCGTTGCCAGTGACGACGAGGAGGTAGAGCGCCTCCAGGCCGATGCCGAGGAAAGCGAACCCGATGTTGCCGATCCCGAGCACGAGCAGGCCGAAAAAGGCGAGTGCATTCACCGGGATCGCCCCGAGCAGCGGGACTTTCGCCCGCAGCCAAAACGCCGCTTTGAGGGAGCGGAACATGGGAAATGCTTACTCCGACTGGGGGACGCCCATCGAGCGGGTCCCTCCGGACGCTTCCTCCCCGGGCTCGGCCGGCGCCCCATCGAGCGTGATCCCTTCGGCGGCAGCGAAGTCGGCCAGCGCCAGCTCGGCCAGCGCATCCTGTTCGGCGGCCTGGAGTTTGACGTCGCTCAGATCGATACTGTCCTTGGCCACACGGGCGCGCCCGGCCGCTTTGTCACGCTCCTCGTCGACCATGTCCTTGAGGCGGTTGAGGGTGTCGCCGGAGCCACCGATGCTGCCGATCATGCCGGACGC
>CAZKYJ010001223.1:0-1541 GCA_964556355.1 uncultured Verrucomicrobiales bacterium
ATGGCTCAGGGAACTGTTTTTCACGTGCTCGGTCCGGTCGAATCGGAAACGCGCTTGGCCGAAGCGCTCGTCATCCACTTCACCGAGACCGTCGAAACGGCCGAGTCCAAGCCGAAGAAGTCGTGGAGCTGGGCATCGATTTTCCGGCGCGGGAAGGAAGATCCCTCCGGCGGTCCGCCCGAGCCGGACGGAACGTCCGAGGCCGCTGTGCAGGCGGCGCCCGAAGCCGCGCTGCCCGCCGCCGAAGAGGCGCCGGAGGTGGTGCCTCGCTCCATCCCGCTCGCGGAGTTTGCGACGGTCATCGACCGGGACAACCGCGAGGCCATCGTCCGGGACAACCAGCTGTCGCTCATCGCCCTCGAGCAGCGTGCCTTCCCGCTGCTCCGGCCGGTCATCGCCGACTACCTCGACATTTTTGCGCAGATCGGGAAGGGCAAAGACAAAGATTTGACCGACCGCATCGCGGCGCTGGAGGTGCGCCGCGGCGAACTGATCGACGGGGCACAGCGGATCGAGGATTATCTCGACTGGTTCGAAGCGACCCAGCAGCGGACCCCCAGCGGCGCTTTCGATGAGTACCTCGAGACCCTCGAAGAACTCCGCCGCGATCCGCCGCGCCGGGACGACCCGATCTCCCGTTACCTCGATGCCATGGACGCCGAGATGACGCGGTGACCGGGTGCCCGGTTTGAAATGCTCGAAGGCTGCCCGTTAGTCTTCCGTCCCTACTGAACGATCTCCCCAGCATGCCCCGAAAGAAATTCGAAGACGCCGTCCGCGAGGTGGTGGCGCGCGACCCCCGTTTCCGCCCCGACGCCTACGCGTTCCTCCGCGACGCGCTCGATTTCACCATGAAACGGCGTCGGAAAGCGATCGCCGACGGGGACGACGACTCGGTCGAGCTGGTTGGCGAGGACGAGTTTTCCACCCCGAACGCCCACGTCAGCGGCGAAGAACTGCTCGACGGTTTTCGCGAGTACGCGCTTCGCGAGTTCGGTCCCATGACCATGGCGGTGCTCGACGACTGGGGGATCACCAACTCGGGCGAGGTCGGCGAGATGGTGTTCAACCTGATCGAAGTCGGCATCTTCGGGAAGTCGGACGAGGATTCGCCGGACGATTTTTGTGATGTGTTAGACTTCGAGGAGGCGTTCGTCGAGCCCTTCCGCCCGGCCGGTGCGAAGGATGAGGGGCGGGCGGTGCGCCCCCGCTCGCTGCGCCCCGGCAGCGGTGCGAAACCCGAGTCCCGCGAAAACTCATGACGGTGCCCGGCGGCAGTGCCGCCACCGGTTCCTCGGGCGTCTCCGCCACCGGCGCAGAGGTTTTCACGCTCCCGAACGGCCTCGAGATCATCGTCAAGGAAGATCGTGCCGCTCCCGTCGTGAGCGCCCAGGCTTGGGTGCGGACGGGGAGCATCCACGAGGGAGCCCTCCGCGGGGCGGGCGTTTCCCACCTCGTCGAGCACCTCGTCTTCAAAGGGTCGGGCACGCGGGACGGCAACGCCATCGCCCGGGACGTGCAGGAGGCCGGCGGCTATATCA
>CAZKYJ010001224.1:0-1538 GCA_964556355.1 uncultured Verrucomicrobiales bacterium
GGATGGTTGCGCGCGGGTGAGGGTGACGGTAGCGACCCGCGGGGACTGATCGACCAGGCCGCTGACGATCTCCTCGACCGCGCAGTCGCCGAGCGTGATCCCGACGTCGGAATGGTAGAGATCGCGCACCACCCAGGCGCCGTCGCCCCCCTCGAGCACCACCTTCGCGGTCATCGATTCCCCCGGCTTCCCATCGCGGAAAAACGTGGCCAGCGAGCGGTTGGCGGACTGGACCCAAATCTCCCAGTCGACCTTCGGCACCGCACCGGAGCCGTCCCCCTCCCAGTAGCACAAGGCGACGGCATCGAGCGCCCCGGGCGTCCCCGCCGGCTTCCCGTTGCGCACGATCAAGGGCACGAGGTGTCCCCCGGTGACCGTCGCGGCCACCGGCGCAATGTCGGAGGCCGAAAAGGTCAATCCCGCCGGGAGCCCGTCGCTCTCCGCCGTCGAGCGCGCGGCGACCTCGCGCACGCGCGCCACCACACGCGACCTCATGGCCGGATCCGGATGGGCACCAAAAAACTCGATCATCTCCACGATCTCCGGATCGATGCTGGCGCGCCACGGGGCGGCCGTCAGATCCCGCCACCCCGCATTCTCCCCGAGGAACGCCGCCGTCGCGCCTCTCCCACCGATCTGTCGGCGGACAATCTCGAACACAGCCACCCCCGCAAGAAGCGCAAGCGCCGTCCCGAACACGATCCCGCGCGCCCGCGAGAATCTGGGCATTTTCGACATTCGCTTAGTTTATCTGTATTTTTCACAATTACAATAGACTCTTTCGCGTCGGATTGCGGGATGTCGCGCTTCAGGAAAATGCCCGGCAATTTTTGTTTGCGCGATTCTGGGTGCGGGTTCGGCTTCCGGTTGGCAGGTCGCTGGGCGCTGGCTTACGGGTCACTGCCATGACCGACGAGCTTTTTTCCGCGCCCGCTGCCGTGATCGCGCGGGTTCTCGTCGACAGTGGTGGTGACCGCGAATTCGACTACGCGGTGCCGCCTGCTCTGATCGGGCACGTGGCACCGGGATCGAGGGTGCGCGTCCCGCTGCAGAACCGCCGGGCGGCGGGCACGGTGACCTCGTTGCCCACCGAGCCCCCGGTGGGAAGGGACGGCCAGGTCGTCAAGTTGCGTCTGCTGAACGAACTCCTCCACGATCGACCGTTGCTCACCCCCACCCTCATCGAACTTGGCCGGTGGATCGCCCGCTACTATTGCACCCCGTTCGAAGCCACGCTCAACGGCATGGTTCCCGAGGCGGTGCGCAGCGGCAGCGGCTCCTTCAAAACACGGAAACGGGTCGTGCTCGCCCGCCCGCCGACCCCGGACGAACGGGCGGCTCTCGAGAAAAGAGCCAAACGCCAGGCCGCCATCATCGCGGTGCTGGAATCCGCCGGCGACGGGGGCGTCGCCCTCGCCGACCTCGCGGCGCCGTCGGTGCGTGCCCTCGTCGAGCGCGGGATCGCCCAGATTGAGGACTCGGTCGTCCAGCGGGACCCGTTCGACGACGTCGAGTTTGTCGGCGACTCGAACCTCACC
>CAZKYJ010001225.1:0-1534 GCA_964556355.1 uncultured Verrucomicrobiales bacterium
CAGGTGGCGCTCACGCCGCTGGCGCGGGTCTGGCAGTCGGAGGGACGGGCGTTCTGTCAGGTCCAGGCCGAGGTATTGGGCGATATCGGGCGCGAGGGGTTCGAGTTTGTGCTGCGGAAGTGGCGGCGCGCTCTCGAGGCGGTGGGGGGGCTGCCCGAGGACGCGCGGTTTGCCCGGCACCGTCTCGACCAGCTCGTCGATCTGGCGCGGGTATTTGACGGGTCCGGGGACCGTTCCGTCCTGGAATTCCTTTCATTGGCGGAGAACTTCCAGACGGCCGAAGTGCCGGAGTCCGGCGTCATCCAGGTGATGACGACCCACGCGTCTAAGGGGCTCGGCTTCGACATGGTCGTCCTGCCAGAGCTGGAGGGGAAGAACCTCAAGTCAGCGAGGGAGGGGCTCGGGATTGGCGGGACGAACGCCCATCCCGAATGGGTGCTCGACCTGCCCACGAAAACGATCCGGGAAGCCGATCCGATCCTCTCCCGACACCTGGCCGCGCAGGAGGAGGAGAGCGCCTTCGACAACCTCTGCCGGATCTATGTCGCCATGACGCGGCCCAAGCGGGGGCTGTATCTCGTGGCGAGACCCCGTGGAGCGAAATCTGTCGCCCTCAATGACCTGACATTACTCGATGGCTTGCTCGGGGAGATCGACGAGCCCACCTCTTTCGGTGGCGTCGAGTGCACGCTCCGCTACGCCCACGGCGATCGCGACTGGTACGCCGGGCGCGAGGTGGTATCCGTTCCTTCGGCCCAGCCAGAACCGGACATGGGAACGCTGCGGCTCGGTGGGGCGCGGCTCGGGCGGCGGGCTCCCTCGCGGGAGGGGAAGGTGGGGTTGGGCAGCCCCGGCGCTCTGGCCTTCGGGCGGGAGGTGCACCGGGTATTCCAGACGATCGGCTGGGCGGGGGACGGGCACCCGGTGCCCGGCGGGGACAGCGAAGCCGCAGCGGCGGTGCGGAAATGCATGGGGAGTGCGGCGGTGCAAGCCTTGCTGGCGCGGCCGTCAGGGACCGCCACCCTCTGGCGCGAAAAGAACTTCGAGGCGGTGGTCGGCGGCGATTGGGTGTCCGGCACGTTCGATCGCGTCCAGCTCGATGGGGCTCCGGGTTCCTGCTCCGCCGCCACGATCATCGATTTCAAAACCGGCGGTTCGTCCGAGACCTACCGGCCACAAATGGAGTCCTACCGGCGGGTGCTCGCTGCGCTGGTCGGTCTGCCGCTCCCGGCGATCCGGTGCGCGCTCGTCTTCGTGCGGGACGGCTCGGTGGAAGTGGTCTGAGGGAGAACGCCCGAGGGCGGATTTGGCGAAATCTCCGGTTGCCAAAATCGAAAGCTCCTCTAGGCATATCGCCCGACTTTTTCCAAGCCCAATCCAAGACCTTCCCAATTTTCCGATGAGCACGCAAACCAAAGACCTTAACAAGTACCGGAACATCGGTATTTTCGCCCACGTCGACGCCGGCAAAACGACCACCACGGAGCGCATCCTCAAGCTCACTGGCAAGATCCACAAGATCGGCGAGGTGCAC
>CAZKYJ010001226.1:0-1533 GCA_964556355.1 uncultured Verrucomicrobiales bacterium
GAGGCCGCTCAGGGATATCGGATCGGCTACGGGGGTGTCGGGGCTCCAGGGGGCGCCGTTCAGCGAGAAGCGGTAGGCGATGATGGCCGGTCCCCCCACCGTGAGGGTCGCGCCGCTCCGCCATGTCGTGGGGAGCGGCTCGCCGGTGATCGAGGCTCCGGCGGATACGAGGTGTCCCATGTCAATCCCGTTCGGCCCCGTCCCGATGGCGGGCGATCCTTGGCGGAGGGCGAAGTCCCCGCCCGACGGGTCGATGAATCCGGGGTCGGCGGCCAGGTTGCCCACGCCCCGGTCGTGAAACTCCGCGTCGATGATGCAGCGGTTGACCGTCAGTTCGGTAGCCGGGATGAGGTGCTTGAACATCTGAGCGTTGCCCCAGAAAATGTTCCCGTCGAGATCGGCACCCCGCCCGGGGCCCTGGACGGCCGTCCCGCCGGTTTCGTCGAACTGGATGACAGCCTGCTCCATCCCGACAAAGGTGTTGTTGGTCGCTTTGAGGAAGGCCTCTTCTTTCAGGAGTACCGCGTGGTCGCAATTGATAAAGAGATTCCGTACCATCGTGATCCGCGTGCGATTCGGAGCCCCGGACTGGGGCAGCCCTGTCGCCACCGCGTTCGAGGTCGTCGCCCGCGTGTTGGCGGGGTCTTTGCGAAAATCCATGAACACATTTCCCGAGATGAAGGCGTCGGTCCCGTCGAGGTCGAGGCCGTCGTCGTCGCCGCCGAGGAAGACGTTGTCGATGATGTGCAAGATCGGTCCCGGTGCCTCGGCGCCGGAGAAGTCGATGACATCACCGCCGTTCGAGGCTTTGCCGAACGTGTTGCCCCGGAGGATGAGATAGCCGGGATCGGCGAGGAGCACCCCGTGCACCACCTCGCCACCCGAGATCCCCGGGATGTCGGAGTTCTCGATGATCACCGAAGGGTGGTCCATCTCGATCATCGTTTCCTCGGTGGTCGGCCATGCGCCGAACCGGATGGTGACCCGGGCGTGATCGACATCGATCGAGTGTCCTTGATCGTCACCGTACTCCATCGAGAAGTGGACCAAGCGGTTGTCCTCCAAGGTGTCGACAAACTCGAATCCGTCCCAGGTGTGCGATGCTCCGGGTGGGCGCCCGAAGGTGATCGGCGCCGCCCCGGTCCCCTCCGCCAACAGCCTTCCGCCATCGATGACGAAGCCGGTGCCGTCATTGAACTCGACCCGTACCCCTGGTTCGACGCTGAGGGTGAAGCCGTCGGGCACCGTCACCGTCGATGTCACCGTCCACGGGCTTTCCGCGGCGGTCAGGGTGGTATCTTCCGTCAGCGTTCCCCCGATCGTGCTCTGGCCGAGAGCCACGCCGATACCTGGCAGCCAGGCCAGCGCACAAAAAAGGGGAAGGATGGATTTCATAGGGGGCGCAACTCTAGCCCCTGGCCGCTGCTCGGCAAGCCGCGCGAACCGGGTCGGCGGCGGGTCGCCCGCAGCCCGGGATCCTCCTTCCGGGGAGCGGCTCCTAGATCCGTCCGGCGAGCAGCTCGCGCTGGAAAA
>CAZKYJ010001227.1:0-1533 GCA_964556355.1 uncultured Verrucomicrobiales bacterium
CGATAAACCGTTTCTCCTTACTTGGGGGCGGTCGCTTCCCACCGGTCTGAACGATCTCCCACATCTCCATCTTGGGCACGTCGAAAGCGAACACCTGGCATCGCACACCTACAATGCGGCCGATCTCTTCGTCATCCCTTCGCTCGAAGAGGCGTTCGGTCAAACGGCGCTTGAAGCGATGGCTTGCGGCGTCCCGGTGGTCGGTTTTGAGGCCGGCGGAATTCCGGATATGGTGCGGCACGAGGAAACTGGGCTGCTAGTTCCCGTAGGTGATTCCGCACGACTTGGCGAGGCCATCCGCCGCCTTCTCGAAGATGCACCCTTGCGGAGGCTGCTTTCCCAACAAGCCCGTGAGACGGCGTTGGCCGAGTTCACCTTTGCTGCCAATGCCCGGAAGTACATCGCACTCTACCAGGAACTCGTCGGGCGCGTCACCGACGGGGTGGCGGCTTGCGCCGCTCCGCCTACCCGGCACCGATGAAGATCCACGTCATCGTCATCTCGTCGGTGCTACCGCTACCCACTAGCGCGGGGCAGATCATCCTCTACCGTCACCTCGTCGATCAGCCCGAGATCACCGTGGAGATTCCGATCGCAGGTGAACCCGAGCCGCCTCTCCGGCGTTTCATCAGGCGGATCGCCGACCGCCTCTGCCGTACCCGCCTGCACCGCTGGATCGAAGATTTCCGCGTCCTGGGGGATGGGCGCTGGGCAGGCCTGGGGAGTCCAAAACTGAGGGAGGAAACTCACCACACAGTTGTGTTGACCGTTGCCCACGACACGGGATTCATGGCCGCCCAAAGATTCGCGAAACGCTACCGTTTGCCACTCATCACATTTTTTCAGGACTGGTGGCCGGATATGGCACCGGTGCACCGACCCGTCCGGGCGATTCTCGAGCGGAGGTTTCGGCGGCTATACCGTTCGTCCGATCTTGCGATCTGTATCAGCTCCGGAATGCAGCACGCGTTGGGCGGACACTCACGCGCCCGTGTCTTGCCCGCTCTCCCAGCCCCCGTGACCGTACACACGACGTCGGTCCGCCCTGCGGCTCGTCCGTTACGAGTTCTTTATGCTGGCAACCTACGGGACTACGGCCCGATGCTCGGAGATGCCCTAGATGTTACGCTCGGCCATCCAACGATTGTGATCGAAGTTCGCGGGTCCGACCAAGCGTGGCCGGAGCAGAGAAAAGCAGAGATGCGGTCAAGCGGGCGTTGGCTAGACTTTGCCCCCCGCGTGGAACTCGAAGCCTGGCTCGACTCGGCCGATGCTTTCCTCGTCCCGATGATCTTTGATCCGGCATTCCGCAGGCGAATGGAAACGAGCTTCCCCTCAAAGCTTGTGGAGTTCGCCCAGTTTCGCAAGCCTCTCGTCGTCTGGGGACCCGATTACTGCTCAGCGATCCGTTGGGCACGGTCACGGGATAGCGCGCTCTGCGTCACCGACCCATCGCCCGGCGCCCTGGTTCAGTCGCTCGCGTCTCTCTCCACCGAGAAGAGATGCCGTCTCGCGGAAAAGTCCGGCGAGGCC
>CAZKYJ010001228.1:0-1525 GCA_964556355.1 uncultured Verrucomicrobiales bacterium
GTTCGTTTCGAGCCGTTCGAGGAAGCTCACACCGAGCTGAGCCGGCAAGCCAAAGGCACTCCCGAGAGATACGTTCACTTCGGTCTCGGCTCCCGCCACAATGGTTCCGCTGGCCGAGCCAGCTTCGTTTCCGTCTTTTAGGTTGACGGTTAGCTCTCCGATGGGCACTCCATCTTGGAAGTAGCTTCCATCCGATTGGATCTCGGTCGTGCGGTGGTAGATGCCTGCGGTCGATTCATGCTGACGCCCTTCCAGGGTCATTTGAGCTTCGGAGCCAGGCACCGTGGGGAGGCCGCCGCTCGAGAGCACCTGGCCAAAGACGCTTCCAAGCTCGGGCAGGGCGATATGGGCCTCAACCGTCTCCTCAGGCACCGTCAAACGACCGACGGTGGAGCCGGGCAGCGTCACGAGAGGCTCCGCGGTGGGCTGGTCGTACGTCAGAGTGAATGCCCCGAGGGCGACGCGCTCGAAGCGGAACGAACCATCCACCTCGGGCAGGACCGCGCGGCCGGCCCGCAGGTTGGCATTCCACAGAACCACCTGGGCGTCGGCGAGCGGGCCGCCGTAAGCATCGGTCACCGTGCCTTCCACCGTTCCGGACTGGGGCAAAACGATGTCCTGAATCGCCTCGTCCTGACCCTCCACGAGCTCGACCGCGGCGCGGCCTACCAAACCGAAGCCGTCTTCGGCCACCAGCTCGTAGGTGCCAGGGATTTGGACGAAACGGAACTGGCCGGTGGCATCGGTGACGGTGGTCTGCTTGTCGAACGTGCCGGTGTGTCGCAGCTCGACCAGGGCGCCTGAGACCGGGGTGACTCCATCCGCCTCGAAAACCTTACCCTTCACGCTCGACGAGATGGGAAGCAGCAGATCGACCACGATCGTCTCCCCGGGCTGGCTCGCGGTCACCACCTCCTCTGCGGTTATGGAGGGATCATCGGGAAAGGCGGCTCGCACCCTGCGGCTCTCACCGGCGTGAAGCGCCCGGTCGAATCGGAAGACGCCGGCCTCGTCGCTCGTCGCCGACGCCCTGATGGCGGACCCGTCTTCGGAAAGTAGATAAACATTCGCCCCGGCGATGATCGTCTCGCCGTCTTGGGCCAGAACCCGACCCTCGATGTGGGCCCGTGCCGGGAAGACGATCGACACCTCGACGAGGGCGCCATCCTCCACCACCGCGCCGGTCTCCTCGAGCACGATTCCGCTTTCGGCTCGCACGGTGAAAGCTCCTTCGGGGACGAGGGTGATGGTGCGGGTGCCGTTGGAGCCGGTTATGCCTTCGTTCCGAAAATCGGTGCTGTAACTATCCCGGATCCCTATGGGCACCCAGACGAGAGGCCCGAATCCTTCTTCCTCCACCGTGACTTCCACGGTGCCGGTTTTGGGAAGAGTCAAGTCGATGGCAGCCGCATCGCCCTGCTCGGAAAGCTGCCCCGTGGCCTGCGCCACGATATGGGTGCGGTTGTAGAGCGGGTAGCGCGCCACCACGTTGACGGGGAAGAAAGCCTCGACGCCGTTGAAGGTG
>CAZKYJ010001229.1:0-1524 GCA_964556355.1 uncultured Verrucomicrobiales bacterium
GCTCTCCAACCCGGATAGAAGTGTCCCCTTCAGGGCGTTCAGCTCCCTATCCAGTTCTTCCACCACCGGGTTGCGTTCCCCGGAACTCTCCAGCAGGCTGCGCCGCTGGGCAACCAGGGAGTTGTACCGGGCCGTGGCCTCGGCAATGGACGGGTCCGAGATACCCACCGGGGCCGATAAGGTGGTATACCCGTCCTGAGACTGGATGTCGTCCCGGATGGCCGCAGCAATGCTTAGCTGGATGTTGGCATTTTCAAGCTGCTGGCGGTTTTCGCGGTGGTCGCCTTTGTCTTGGTGGTCGCCGCGCTGTTGTAAACCTCTCTCACCGACCGCCCGGCCACCGTGCCCAACGAGGGCGATGAGACCGCGGGGCGAGCCTACGCCCTCGCGCAGCGAATCGTCTCGCTCCCCGACTGGCAATCTCTCGTTCCGTTCGTCCGGCAGCCGGAGCGCGTCGCTCCGATCATGGAGCGTTACTATGCATCCCGGCCTTGGCTCCCCGTAGAAGCGGACGCGCTGCTCAGCTCGACCGAGAAGGTGATCGATGGGAGCCGCTTTATTGAGGTGACCGTGGGCATCGTCCCGGGGGTCATCCCCGACACGACCGCCACGCTCGTCTTCGAGGAGACCGCGGACGGGCTCTTGCTCGACTGGGAACTGCTCTCCGATACCCCCACGTGGGACTGGGATCGCCTGCTGGCAGAAAAGCCGGAGACGCCCGAAGTCTATCGTGTCGCTCTCAAGCGTTCCTCACTCCCCGACAGTGTGTTTGCCGCATTTGGGATCGATCCCGCCGAAGGCTTGGGGTTCCGGATGTGGGCGCGCGATCAGGAGGCGTCCGTGTTCGCCGTGCTGCCCGCCGACGACCCTCTCGCCCAGCGTTTGGTCGACGATGCCACCTGGGAGGTTGGCCGGCACATGATGGTGGAGCTCGCCTGGGCGGGGAGCCGAGGCGGAGACGACTATGTCACCATCAGCCGGCACGTGAACGATGGCTGGGTCACCCGCTAAGGGTGCAGGGATCAGCCGGCGTGCGCCAGCGCGTTGAACGTCTCGCTGTCCCTCACCCCGAGGCTCGCGTAGATCTCCCGCGTCGCACTCGATTGGTTGAGCGTGTAGAAGTGGATTCCCCGCACGCCGTTGTCGAGGAGGTCGGCGCACTGCTCGGTGGCGTAGTGGATCCCGACCCGGCGCACCGCGTCGTCGTCCCCGCCGCAGCGGGCGAGGGCCCGCTGTAGCTTCGCCGGGTAGCGGGATCCCGCCGCCAGTTCGGCCATCCGGCGCATCCCGGAAAGTGATCCGATCGGCATGATCCCGGCGATGATCGGCACCCGCACGCCCGCCAGGTCACAGCGGTCCCGGAAATCAAAAAAGTCGTGATTGTCGAAAAAGAGCTGGGTGCAAATGTAGTCCGCCCCTTCGTCGACCTTCGCTTTGAGGTAGTCCATCTCCAGCATCCGGTTCGGGGTGGCCGGATGCCCTTCCGGAAACCCTGCGACGCCGATGCCAAAGCCCCTGCGGTCG
>CAZKYJ010001230.1:0-1523 GCA_964556355.1 uncultured Verrucomicrobiales bacterium
GCTCGTGGATTTCGATCAGCGCCATCGCGTCCTGCCCAACCGCGATCCACAAGACGACGAGCAACGACGCTCGGAGAAGTGGCCAATGCGACGCACGCATCGATCGCTCACCGCTTTCCTTTCCTCGCCTCCCCGAATGGCAGCACATTCGACCGCTCGGCCCAGGCGTCCCATTCCTTCGCCATCTCGGCGACGCGGTCTAGGTAATTTGCCGCAATGTCGTTCATCTCGGTGCGGTCGTCGGCGAGGTGGTAGAGTTCCCACGGTTTGCCGTTCAGGGCGACGAGCTTCCAGTCGCCGACGCGGACGGCGCGGTTGCCCTCGTGTTCCCAGAACAAGGTGCGCTGCGGGAGCGTGGCGGCGGCGGTGAGGCGCGGGACGAGGCTCTCCCCTTCCAGTGGAGTCACGTCGGCGGGGTAGCTGGCGCCGGCGAGTTCGGCACAGGTGGGGAGCAGGTCGATGACGTGGCCGGCGCCATGGTCGGTGCGACCGGGCGAGCCGATCCCCGCCGGCCAGTGGGCGATCAACGGGGTGGCCGTCCCGCCTTCGTGCACGCGGGATTTGTAGTAGCGGAACGGAGTATTCGAGGCGTTGGCCCAGGCGGTTCCCAGCCAGACGCCGGAGAGCGGTGCGCCCATCGGCATGCCGGGATTCGCCTTGCCGAACATGCCTCCCTCCGGGCTCGATCCGTTGTCGGAGAGGAAGAAAAGGATCGTGTTCTCGAGGATCCCCCGTTCCTCCAAGGCGGCGACGAGCCGGCCGACCGACTGGTCGAGCGCATCGATGGTGGCGGCGTAGGCGGCCATCTTGTTGTCGAGCCGGTCGCGTTGCGCGGCGGTCAGCGACTCCCACGTCGGCACGCCTTTCGACCGCTCGCTGAGCTTCCACGGCTTGGCGAAAAGCCCCGTCTCCAACTGTCGCGCGTGGCGCTGCTCGCGGAGTTCGTCCCATCCCGCCTCGTAGCGGCCGCGATGTTTTTCCACGAGATCGAGCGGCGCCTCGAGCGGGAAGTGCGGGGCATTGTGGGCGAGGTAGAGAAAGAACGGCTTGTCCTCGGCCAGCGCATCGTCGATGAAGCGAATCCCATAATCGGTCCACGCATCGGTCGAATAGAAATCCTCCGGGAGCGGCTGGTCGGGGAACGAGGCCACCATCTCGTCGCCGAGGCGCACGGTGCGCCCCGCCTTGAGTCGGTAGTAAAACCCACCGCCCTCGGCCACGCCGTAGAAGCGGTCGAACCCGCGCTGCAGCGGGCGTTGCCCGTCGCCCGCCCCGACGTGCCACTTGCCGGAGATCGCGGTGAGATAGCCGGCCGGCTTGAGCACTTCGGCGATGGTGCGGCAGCGGTCGTTCAGTGCTCCGCGATAACCGTCGAAGCCGTAGTCTCCGGTCATGTGCCCGACGCCCGCCTGGTGGGAGTAGAGCCCGGTGAGCAGCGCGGCGCGCGTCGGGCAGCAGCGCCCGGTGTTGTAGAACTGCGAGAAGCGCAAGCCGGCGGCGGCCAGCCGGTCGAGGTTCGGCGT
>CAZKYJ010001231.1:0-1522 GCA_964556355.1 uncultured Verrucomicrobiales bacterium
GGCAACAGCGGTGTCGCCGGTCTCTTCGACGTGAGGTTCCCACCCGTCCGGATGTTTCCGTCCGCGGGGGGTGGCCTGCCGGGCGGCGTAGTTCTCGGCGAGGCGGTCGGAAAGGCTCACGGCCGGTGCCGACCGCGACGGTGGTTCCCGACCGTGGACTTGGTGACGGCCGTGTACCCCTCGGCCTGCAGCTGTTCAGCAAGCCACGGGTCCGTACAGCCCGGGTCGGCCATCGCGTCAGCAACAGCCTGGACGTCCTCAGCAGGCATGCCCTCAAGCGCCACACAGAGGGCGCAGGGCCGTCCGCCACGGCTGGGGGCGGGGGCTTCGGCGAGACGTTGGGCGAGGCTCATCGGAGCAGCCTCGTCACCAGCCCCGCCACCGCCCCGACCAGACACGCTTCCGGCCAAGAACGGCGAGGACGGTTCAGGTGGTAACCAACCGCTGTGGCAGCAGCAACCGGAAACCACCGGGCCCGCGGATTCTCCAACGCGGTCCAGTAGGTATGAGACAGCATCGGGCGGCCAGCCGCATCAAGTGCAGCGTCGAGCGCGGCGATACCGAGCGCGAGAGCGGCCCATGCCTTCATGGGGCAACCCGACACACGCCGGGTTGACAGATAACTAGTATCAGTCTCATCGGCACCTCACGCCAGGTGTCGGTCACGCCCCCGGCAGTGGCAGCTGCGCGGGGGCACTCTCTATCTATGTGTAATTCTAGGTGTCAGGTCACGATCCGTAGCGGAGGTGTCACAGTCAGCCGAGACGGACCTTCACCGTCTCGCCGCGACGCAGGAACCCCGACAGATCCACGTCCGGCTCCGGACCATGCAGGTCCTCGTCCCGAGCATGCTCCGTCAACTCGTTCCCCGCACGGGTGATCGCCAACAGCGCCCACTCCGCCGCATGCACCTCACCATCCTGGCCGAGCCCCAGCATCTTCTGGGCCTGCTTGGTCGCCTCGACCGTCTTCGGGCCGAAGTCGCCGTCCACCGTGGCGGTGATCCCCAGCCAAGACAGCCGGTGCTGCCACGCGGCAACCCGCGGGCCGTTGTCGCCCTCACGCATGATGTCCTCCTGCCGGACAGGGGTAGCGGCAAGCCGGGCAGCCCGCCGGTTGATTTCGGGCAGAGCGGCGTACAGCCGGTTGCCGGGGCACGACGACGTGCCAAGGTCCCGGTGCCCGTGCGTGTAGGCCGGCTGAGCGACCGCCCCCACGGTGAACGCATGGACCGCCATCGCCGCCAGATTGTCCAGCAGCGCCTCGGACGGGTCGACCGCCGAATAGTCCCCAACCGCACACACGGCATGGTCGGAGTTGTACCCGCGGGTGTGAGCCCCCGAGATCCCCGCCCCGCGGCCTTCGTAGCCGTAGGTCGAGTCGGCCAGCCAGTTGTAGGCAATGTCGACGTAGCCGCGGGCGTCCATGTGGTACCGCTGGTAGGACCGGACCTTCTCGGGCCCCTCACCGGGGATCGCCCCGTGGTGGAGGATCAGCCGGCCCGTGGGCGTCGGGATGGTCG
>CAZKYJ010001232.1:0-1520 GCA_964556355.1 uncultured Verrucomicrobiales bacterium
TCCCAGTAGCCATCCCCCCATATCCGGCGCGCTGCGCGGCGTCGCCTCACCCAGGAGAGTGGTCAGCGGCTGTCTCCCCCAAGAGCTGGCGACGATCGGCTCATCGAGCGCGTAGGGGTGAAGGGGTTCGTGGTAGAGATTCGGAAGCACGGCCGCCCAGGGTATTGGTTCGCGCACCGCCGAGCCACTGCAGGAACAGGTATGCAGCCTCGTGACGACCTGGTTCCGCGAAGCCGTTCACGCCGTTGGCGGGGTTCCAGGCGGCCGGCCGTCGGACCAAGGCCCCGTCGACAACGTGGCCTGGGGAGACGGCGGCCTTCAGTTTCTTGATGAACGGCAGCTCGGGGTTGCGGCGGCTGAGATGCGTGACCCACGGCTCGGTCGAGCCCATGAAGCCGCTGCCCGTCCCCAGCAGCCGTTGCTGCCCGACCGTATCCGGGCCCGGCGTTGGCGCGTGCCAATCGAGCGAGCGCCGAAAGTCCTCGGTCGCCCGGATACCGGCCTCGGTGTTGATATTCGCCGAGCCGTCGTCGTTGAAGTAGAAGGCGGATGGGTTGCCCGAGGAGACGAACCGCATTTGCCAGTTGTTGACACCATGCCCGCCCCACTTGAGATCGATCGAGCCGTAGAGCGGCGGGTCTTCAGCCGGTCGGTGGAAAAACTCGGCGACCTCAGCATGTTCGTCCCAGGTAAGGGGAAAGGCAAGCTCGCGATTGTAACGGTCTTGAAACCTAGCTTGCTCGTCCGGATCTTCGAGGAGGTCAGCGCGGTACAGCCAGAGGAACGTCCCAGGGCCCGCGCCAATCAGGAACGTCTCCCCGCGAACCTTGGTCAGGCGATTGACGATTGGCGCTCCGCCCGCATATCCGAACACAGGGTCGTCCCAACTTGGCTGGTGGATTTCGACGAACTCTCCGAGGGGGCGCAGGAGGCCTGCCTCGACTTTCGCCAACTTTAAATTGGTGAAGAGGCCTTGGACGAGGTCGAAGCTCCCATTCCGGTTCTCCACGGCTTTGCCCGCAATGTCCTCCAAGAAGCCGCGTTTGATGAACTCGACTCTGATCCCGGTCTCCTCCCTGAAGACCTGCGCAGGACTGGGCGCGTCGGCCACGACTCGCTCCTCGAGCTGCGGCGGGAACTCGGCCGGCACCCGAATCGTCCTCGGCGCCTTGCCGTCTTGCCGGAGGCGCCTGAGTGCGTGGATGGCTCGGCCCTCATCCGAATCGAGCGGGTACTGGTAGCCCTCCGCACCTTCGAAGCCGACCGGGCCACCGTACATCCCCTCGGCGAGGCCGTCCTTCAGTGGCGCCGTGTCGCTCTTTCCATACCTGGTCGGCGTTGGTTCAGTGAGCTCTTCCACAGAGGCCGGAGCCGTGGCCGGTTCATCGTTACCGCTACAGGCGGCGAGGAGCAGGCCGAATGTCGTTGCCGCTGCGGCTGCGACGAACCCCCTGCGCGGGTGACAGGCTGTTCGAAGGCGCCTGGATCTCCCGAAACTCGGGGATCCCTGTCGACCGGCT
>CAZKYJ010001233.1:0-1519 GCA_964556355.1 uncultured Verrucomicrobiales bacterium
AGCGCGATCTTGGCCGCCGCCGCCGCCACCCGCAGACGATCCATCGCCGCATCATCGAACGCGCCCCCGAACTCCAGCGCCAAATAATTGGCCAGGACAAGATCGATGTCATCGCCCCCGAGGCGGGTGTCCCCATGGGTTGCGAGCACCCGGAAAACCCCGGCGTCGAGCTCGAGAACCGACAGGTCGAACGTCCCACCGCCGAAGTCGAAGACGGCCACCTTTGACCGGTCATCCAACTTGTCGAGACCGTAGGCAAGTGCCGCCGCCGTCGGTTCGTTCACGATGCGCTCGACCTTGATGCCCGCGAGTTCGGCGGCACGCTTCGTCGCATTCCGCTGGGCGTCATTGAAATACGCCGGCACCGTCACCACCGCCCGCGAGACCGTCTCCCCATCCAGCGCCACCTCGGCCAACTCCTTGAGATGGCGCAGGATGATAGCCGAGACCTCGACCGCCGAGCGCCCGCAGACGAGAGCCTCCGATCCCATCAGCCGCTTCACCGAAGTTACGACCCGAGCCGGGTGCGCCCCCCGCGCCCGCAGCGCCGCCTCCCCGACCACCGGTGCCCCTTCCTCCGGAAAGTACACCGCCGATGGAACCAGCCGCCGCCCCTATCCATCGGCCAACAGGATCGGAAACCCCGAGTCCACCACGCCGACCGCCGAGTTCGTCGTCCCCAAATCAATCCCAACTATCCGCTCACCCATCAATGTCTCGATCATCCCCCCATCGTCCCCGCACCCGTCACGACAATCAACCACCACCCGCCTCCAATTTAGGAGCATTACAATTGTATTGCCCCTATATCTTCGCTACGTTCCCCCCCCATGATCGACCGGTATCACCTCCGCGGCCTCGGCTACGAAATCCTCCTCCTCACCGAGGCGGCCATGCGCTTCCAATCCGCCCCGCTCGCCCGCGCCGCCGACGGCTGCTACGACCTCCACGAGCACGACCGCATCTGGGCGGCCATGGACCGTCTGCGGAAGCAGGGGCTCATCGATGCCGCCGCGGAGGAGGCGAAAGGCCGCGTGCTCAAGTTCGCCAAGCTCACCGATTCCGGCTGCACCGCCCTCGGCTCCGGGAGTAGCCTTCAGGCGCGTTGGAACCGCAGCTGGAACGGGCAGTGGGAGATCGTCATGTTCGATGCTCCGACCTCAGACTCCAACGTGCGCCAGCGCCTGCACCGATGGCTCCGCAAAAACCGCTTCGGCTGGCTCCAGCGCAGCGTGTGGCTCCGCCCCGACGGCGATGCGCCCGCCAGCGATGCCATCGAGGCCGTCGGGCTCGAACCGGAAAACTTCGTCACCGTCAACGGAACGCTCAATACCAAGGAATCGCCGGCGGCGATCGCCAAACGCGCCTGGGATTTCCCATCCATCTCCGCGGCCCAGGACAGCTACATCGAATTCGCCATAGCGACCACCAATGAATTGCGCGCCGCCAGCAAACCCACGGCGGCCTTCCGTCAGTTCATCGCCGAAGAACGAAAACTCTGGATCAGTGCCTTCAAGTT
>CAZKYJ010001234.1:0-1518 GCA_964556355.1 uncultured Verrucomicrobiales bacterium
GGGGCTCGACCTTGATGTGCTTGCGGATCATGTTGAAGCCCGCGTCTTTGAGCCACTGGATCTCCCAGACCATCGAATCGTCCGAAGGAGGGGTGAGCAACCCGTCCGGCAACCAGCCCTGGTCGAGCGGTCCCCAGTGGAAGATCGTCTCGCCGTTGAGGGTGAAGCGAAGGTCCCCGTCGGCATCGCGCACCTGGCCGACCTCGCGGAGCCCGGTGTAGGAGCCGACGCGATCGACGATGTTGCCGCTGCCGTCCCGCAGAACCACATCGATCGTGTAGAGGTGCGGGCTGGCAGGCGACCAGAGCTTGGCGTCGGCCACCGTCAGCGCCAGATCTCCCTTCGTCTCGGCGACAACGGATTCGCCGTCGAGGATCCGGGCGCTCAATTCTTCCCCCGCGATCGGATCGCCGGCGAGCGTGGGACTCAGCGAGATTTCCCCGGTTTTGATATCGGTCGCAATGTCGAGATGGGCGATGTGGCGAGCAGGAACCTGCTCCATCCAGACGGTTTGCCAGATGCCTGAGACGCGGGTGTAAAAGATCCCCCCCGGGTTGAGCACCTGCTTGCCGCGGAGTTGCGCGCCGCCGGTGGCGTCTTCCACGCGAACGGTGAGAGTGTTCGCCCCATCGGGCTTCAGCGCGTCGGTGACATCGAAGGCGAAGGGGAGGTTGCCGCCCGTGTGGTCGCCGATCTCGGTGTCGTTGACCCACACCGTCGCGCGGTAGTCGACCGCCTCGAAATGGAGGAGCGTCCGCTGCCCATCGGCGGGCTTGGTCTCGAGCGGGCGCTGGTACCAGAGCGCCTCATACGGCTGCAGGAGCCGCCCGACACCCGAGAGCTTCGATTCGATCGAGAAGGGCACGAGGATCTTGCCCGCCCAGCCCGACGGCTTCTCGGAGTCGGCCATCGTCACCGCGTAGTCCCAATGGCCGTTGAGGTTCGTCCAGCGCTCGCGGGTGAGCTGGGGGCGGGGGTAGTCGCGCCAGGCGTTGTCCGCCGTCACTTTTGCACCCCATTCGGTGATGAGATCCGAGCGCACCGAGCCGTCTCCGCCGACCAAAGCGTTCAGGTCGGGGAGCTTGTCGGCGTCGATGAGATGGACGTCGATGTATTGCCCCCCGGAGGTCTGGCGGCAGTGCACGGCCACCGCATTGGTTCCCGCCCTCAGGGCGGCGCGCCCGGCCCCGTCGAGCGGGACGACGTTGTAGGACTGCGACCATTTCGCGAAGCTCGCGACCTGTGTTCCATTGATGTAAACCTCGGCGTCCTCGTCGTGGTGGATAAGGAGGGCGGGGCGCTCCGGGACGGCGGGCAGCTCGATGTCTTGGCGGAGCCAGATATCCTCGCTTGTCCATTCCGTGTTCGGGACGCCACCGGGCGCGCGCTTTTCGCCCTCCACACCCCCGAATCCGCCCCGGCCGGTTTTCCAGCTGGAATCGTCGAAACTGGGCTGCTCCCAGCCATCGGCCGGTCGGTCGGTCGTGTAGCGCCATTCGGGAGCCGTGCCTGTCACGG
>CAZKYJ010001235.1:0-1515 GCA_964556355.1 uncultured Verrucomicrobiales bacterium
GGCGCTTGGAGGGCGGGGGCGGTCGATTGGCAAAGCAAAGAGCGCTGGGAGTATTGGCAGCCACTTTCTCCGGTCGGATCCCTGGACGCACTGCGCGCGAGCGGCGGTGGCGTGTTCCACTTCGATGCTGCCAAGAAGGTCGTCTGGCTGCGACCCACAGGGGGACGCATCACCAAATACGACAGCATGGATGCGCTACCTGCCAATCAGGGGACGGTCAACACTCCTGTGCAGTTCGTCATCGACCAAACCCTACGTTGATCAGACTTGGTCAAGCTGCGCCCCAATGGCGGCCCTGGCAGGAGGAAGCTGCAGGACGAATGGCCTCTTGGAGTCTTTCTTGAGACGCCGTCAAAGGTTACGAAAGCCTAGGTGCCCCGTCCGGTGGCGTGTGCATCTGCCGAATGCCGGCCGCATCGTTACTCGAAAAACTCCCAGACCTTTGGATAGGCAAACGCAACCAGCATGACCAATCTCATTCGTCGTATCGCTCGTATGACTTCGTTGAGCTCTCTACTCGCATCAACCGGATGCGGCCTAGGCACCACGAAGATGCCGGCTGACTTTCCTGCCGAGAGGAGTGAGTACAAGGGGGTCCGGCTGGATAGCGAAATCGAAGACGGGGGCGAAGGGCAGTACGGTCCTTATCACGTTGCGATTCGGTTTGAGTCGGAAGCCTCGACGATTGAGGTCGAGTATCAGCCCTCCGGTGAAACCGCTCGGTTCAGTTGTGAACAGGAGAAGATCGACACAAGGGACAAAGACTCAGGCGAAGCGACGGTCGAAGCGACCATGACCTGCAACGGCTCTGACAGTCAGGGCGGCGAATGGTCCGTGGAAATCGAACAGATCAACCTGCACGACATCGATAGCTTGACGGATCGGTACAGAGGGAAGATCTCTGGCCCCGAACAGTTTGAAATTACCGCTTTCGGCGAAGAATCGCGCGGAGGCGCTCCTGGGTACCAGCTGCGTCGGGATGGCCAGCTCGAATTTGCAGTTCGACCGCCGAATTTTGCTGGGGCATCGGAGATATGGGTTGCCCATCAGGAGCAAAAGTCCGTGGGGTCGGTGGCCGCTGCACTCAGCCTTTTTCTTTTTGTCCCGCCACAAATCAATTGGGGGAGTAACTCATCCCTTCGGCAACACTAGTGCTCCGACACCACTCGTCATTCCGCCACCACCAGGCGCAACCTCCCCACTGGGTACGCTAACGACGCCGTCCTCTTCGCGAGACCCGACCCGAACCCGGATCGGGCCGTCTGAGCTCAGAGTGTTCCGAGGCTCTTAATTTCATCATTCGACAAGACGCGATAGTAGAGACGAGGGTCAGAAAACGCACTGCCCCCGCCGGGGCCTTTCGTATGACCGCCCGCCTCTTGTTCACGGACGTAGAGTACGACGAGGCGACACACGGTCGAGCGAACGGCACTGCCTTACTCCGCGCCCATCGCCCCGAGCACCGGCGCAATGAACTCCCCGATTCGCGCTACTACGTGAGTGAGACTCGGGGCC
>CAZKYJ010001236.1:0-1513 GCA_964556355.1 uncultured Verrucomicrobiales bacterium
GTAATGCTAGGGCAGCACTGAGAAAAGGAAGGACGACGACACATGAAACGATCGACATTTATTCGCAACGCGCTGGTGGTAGGAGGCGGGAGCCTTATTTGGGCACCTTCCGGGAAGGCCCAAGGGGCGGGGCAGCCCGACCGGTGGATCTTCCCGCTCAGCCGCCGAATCGAGCGGACCGGACCGGTCGAGGTGAGAGCGATCGAGGCAGCGGTGCAGATCGACGGGCAGATGGCACGGACGGCGCTGACGCTGGAGCTGCACAATCCGGCGGGGCGCCAGCAGGAGGGTGAGGTTCTCTTGCCCGTGCCGCAGGGCGCCGCGCTCAAGGAGTTCGCGATGGAGGGCAGTGGCCAGGAATGCACGGCGGAGCTGCTGCCGCACGACGAGGCGCGGCGGATCTACGACGGGATCGTCCGGCGCCTGCAAGATCCGGCCATCTTGGAATTCGCCGGTCTGGCGGCCGTGCGCTCGAGCGTCTTCCCGGTGCCGGCGGGCGGCGGGGTGAGACTGCGCCTGGTCTATGAAGAATTGCTCCCGGCCGAGGGCGACCGGATCGACTACGTGCTGCCCCGCTCGGAGGCGCTCGACTCCGGGGTCCGCTGGAGCATCAAGCTCACCTGGAAGGTCAAGGGCGGGATCGCCACGCTCTATTCCCCGAGCCATGAGATCGCTTCGCGGAGCGAGCGCGGGCAGGCCCGGGTGGCGCTTGACGGTGCGGTGAACCCCGGACCGTTCCGGCTATCGGCGCTCCGGCGACGGCAGCGCGAGGCGGTGGCGTCATTCCTCACCCACCCCGATCCGGGCGGCGATGGCGGGCACTTTCTCCTCCTCATCGCCACGTCCGAACGGGACGAGAACGCCCCGCAGCTCAAACGCGAGGTCACCTTGGTCATCGACCGCTCTGGGAGCATGGCGGGCGAGAAGCTCGACCAGGTTCGCGCCGCCGCGCTCCAGGTCGTCGAAGGCCTGGAGGAGGGCGAAACCTTCAACCTCATCGTCTACAACGAGTCGGTCGACCGCTTCGCACCGCAACCGATCGCCGTGGACCGGGACAGCATCTTGGCCGCGAGGAAGTACATCAACGGCATCCGCGTGAGCGGCGGGACGAACATCCACGGTGCCCTCGCCGAGGCGGTCGCCCAACCGGCGCGCGCGGGATCGGTGCCCATCGTCCTGTTTTTGACCGACGGCCTCCCGACCATCGGCGAGACCTCGGAGAAGAAAATCCGCGAGAAGATCGCGGCGGCCAACACCGGGGCGCGACGGCTTTTCACCTTCGGGGTCGGCGTCGATGTGAATACGCCCCTGCTGTCGCGCCTGGCCGACGACAGCCGCGCCACCGCGACCTATGTGTTGCCAAAAGAAGACGTGGAAGTCAAAGTAGCCGCCGTCTTCCGCCGGCTCTAGTCCCTTAAGGTCCGCATCGCGCCCAGCCGGGCGAAGGCCAGTGTCAACGCCTTGCGGCGGGCGGGGGCCAAGCTGACCACCGGCGCGTCTCGCACGACCGCCC
>CAZKYJ010001237.1:0-1511 GCA_964556355.1 uncultured Verrucomicrobiales bacterium
TACCCCCAGCAGAGGGATCTCCGTCGACGTCTCCGAAGGCATCATCCTTCGGTCGGGCGCAACCCTCACATCGCCTACCTCGAGTGCCGCCGATGCCGGACCGATCTCCGTCCGCTCGGAGACCCTCGATATCGATGGTACCGAAGATTTTCTTTTCACCTCCGGCATCTCTTCGCTCGCCTTCGGCGACGGCGACGCGGCGGACATCACCATCGAAACGAGGGACGTCCTGCGAATCGTCGGGGGCGAAGTATCCAGCATCTCGATCAATCCCGGCACCGGCCGTGCCGGCCTCATCACCGTGCGGGCAGGGTCGCTTCAGCTCTCGGGTTTCGAGGACCGTTCGTTCAGCGGGATCCAATCGATCTCCAACGGACCGGGCGGCGCCCAGGGCGTCGATGTCGCGGTGCGGGGGCCGCTCAAGATCGCCCCCTTTAGCTCCATCCGGTCGAGCACATTCGGCGCCGGACCCGGCGGCTCGGTGTCCGTCCGCTCGGGAAGCATGGTCATCGACGGGGGCAACCGGCTCGTCACGGATGGCAGCGGGAACAACGTCACGCCGTTCACGGGAATCGCGGCGCAGACCAACGCTCGGGGAACGGGCGGGGGAGCGACGGGCAACGTCAGCGTGGTCACCGTCGGCGACCTGGCCATCCTCGGCGGGGGTCGGATCGCCACCGACACCGCGAACGACGCCCCGGGAGGGCGGCTCAGCGTCGTGGCGGGCAACCTGCGGATCGACGGGACCGGGAGCCCGAACGCGACCGGCATCACGGCCTCGTCGACGGCGGAAGCAACAGGTGCCGGAGGGACGATCGACGTCAGCGTGGGCGGCGAAACGCGGATCGTGAGCGGCGGGAGAATCTCGTCGAACACCCCGGGCCGCGGGGCCGGGGGCAACGTCCGCGTGGCAACCGGGAGCCTGGTCGGTGACGGTGGGGGGAGTGAATTCTTTACCGGCGTGATCGCGCTGAGCACCGGGGTCGAAGGCGAGACGGGGGATGCGGGCAACCTCGACGTCCGCGTCGGGGGCGACCTCGTCCTCCGCGACGGCGCGCTGATCGATTCGAGCACCTTCGGCAGCGGGCGCGCGGGCAACGTGGCGGTGGCGGCGGGAGACATCACCGTCGACCGCGCGGGCAGCGGGTTCTTTACCGGGATCGGATCGGATACCGAGCGGCGCGTCGGCGGCGGGCGGGCGGGCTCGGTGTCGGTGCAGGCATCGACCCTGACGCTACTCAATGGCGGGCTCGTCTCGACGGGGACCTTCGGGAGCGGCGACGGCGGCGACGTCACCGTCAGCGCCAACCAGATCGTCGTCCGGGGCGCCGGCATCCTGACCGACCGGGTGATCCAGTCAGCTTCCGGCATCGTGGCGGCGACGGGCTGCAACACGGTCTACGGCTCCACCTACCCCCACAACCCGTTCCGGGTCACGTGGACCAACTCGCTGTTCGAGAACGCCCCCACCGTGGCCATGGGCGTGCGCACGCGCTGGGAGCAGCGGGGCG
>CAZKYJ010001238.1:0-1511 GCA_964556355.1 uncultured Verrucomicrobiales bacterium
CCGCCTGGGCCTCGCCCAGTCCCAAAGTCACGGTGGCGGAGGAGATCGACTCCAGCGTCATGCCGAAAACGGTGTCGCTGCTCCCGCCGTCGTCCTGGTGGACTTCCGCGGCCAAGACGTTGTCGCCAGCGGCCAGATCGCCGGGGGGGCGTTCGAACGGCCCCTCGTAGCCCGCATCTCCGACATTGTCGTTGGCGAACGCGCCATGCGTCACGGGATCGTCCATCCGGAGGCGGTGGAGTTCGGTGCCATTCAGGTAGATGACCACGCCATCGTCGACCACGGTGCGTAGCCGCAACACGACGTCCGCCGGGTCGCCACCAAAGCTGAAATGGTGGCGGTAGTAGTAGGTCGGGGTGGCCGAAAGGTAGTTGGCGAACGGGGTGACCAGGGGGGCGGGCAGGTTCTGGGGATTGGTTTCCCGCCCGAGGAGGCCGCCGCCGGTCAGCCAGCTCGAGTCATCGTAGCCGGGGGCGCGCCAGGCCGTGCCAAGATCGGTGTCCGAACGCTCGTAGCTCCACACGTCGCCGATGGCCACCAGTGGGGTGATCGTCTCGAAGATGATCGTCCGGACGTCGAAGCCGGGCGTCGGGAGGGCGAACGTCGTGAGCGCGGGTTCACCCGAAGGTGCCCGCCCCCCGGAGACATCGGCGAGAGCCGAGTTGTTCGCCACGGTGTCGACACGCTGGCCTCCGTCGAAAAGGCTGATCTCCGTTCCGATATCGCCGACCCCATCGAACGTCGCGTGATCGGCCCCGGCGGCGGTGTTGCCGTCGGCGATCACCGCGGTGAAGCCCGTGGGAGCCACGAAACTGAGCGGGGGCGCCTGCCACGCTTCCCCCGAAGCGATCGGTAGGATGTCGATCGACATCCCCCCCAGGGCGATGGGCAACTCGTTGGGGTTGAAGATTTCGACGAACTCAAAAAGGAAGAGGCATTCGGGGTTCAGAAGCCACTCGTTCAGCTTCACGTTATCTCGTAGCGCCGTCGGCTGGGCGGTATTGGATGTGCCCAGGGACGGTTGGCAAAGGCTCCATTCGAGCGTGCGGCCGACCCGGCCGACGGTGTAGGATTCGATCTGGAGGCCATAGGAGAGCGAGTCGATTTCTGTGCCCGAAGTGTCGTTGAGATACACCGCGCCACCGTTCGAGCGCATGCCGGGCACGCTGGCGACCAGGAAATCTCCCGGCGGGACCGGGGCCGTTCCGGCGATGGGGAATTTTGCGCCCACGGCTGGGTCGTCGGTGACCGCCATCCCATTCAGATCCACCGTCGCCCCGCTGTTGTTCCAGATCTCGACGAGGTCCGCCTCGGTATCGATCTCCGAGAGGACGAGCTGGGAGAAGGCGGGATCGACGGTCCAAGCATCCGAAACCGTCGCCTCCGCCTCGGCCTGCCACTCGCCGATCTCGTTCTGTCCGACCACCCGGACGGCGTTTTCACCCGTGAGGCCGCTCAGGGATATCGGATCGGCTACGGGGGTGTCGGCGCTCCAGGGGGCGCCGTTCAGC
>CAZKYJ010001239.1:0-1510 GCA_964556355.1 uncultured Verrucomicrobiales bacterium
CGCATCGACATCGGCGTAGGTCTTGAAGAGCAGCGCCTTGCCTTCCATCAGCGGGATCGCGGCGAGCGGCCCGATGTTGCCCAGGCCGAGCACCGCGGAACCGTCCGAGACGATCGCGACGCAGTTGCGTTTGATGGTCAGCTCCCGCGCTTTGTCGGCGTCGCCGGCAATAACCCGGCACGGCTCGGCGACGCCCGGGGTGTAGGCGATGGAGAGGTCATCCGTTCCATCGATGGGTAGCTTGCCGGCGATTTTGATTTTACCCCGGAGTTGTTCGTGAATGATGAGGGAGCGCTGGCCGAAGTCGGGTGAGGTGGATGCCATGGTGGGCCAAGGGTGACCAGCCGGGGGGCGAATGTCAACGAAAACCCCAGTCGCGCGCGCGATCGCCCGAGTTTTCGGGGGTTGCGATCGAGGGGGGAGCGCGGAGTCTTCTTGACCCATGACAACACGGTGGAAACTCGCTTCGGTGGCGCTCGGGGGGGTGGTGGTTCTGGGGGGCGCGTGGGCGTGGGTGGCGGCGCGACCGGTGCTCGGCGCGGCCCCCGGCTACGCGCACGTCGTCGGTCGAGTGATCGAGATCGCCACGCTACCGGACATGAAGGAATTGAACTATCCGGACTACTTCTACGCGGCGCGCCTGGAGATTGCGGGGACGCTCGGGGGCGATGGGGCGGCGGTCCCCGACGAGGCGGTCGTCTACGTTCCGGCCGTCCGCGGCTGGGAGCGGGTGCCAGCCCCCGTCCTCGAGGCGGGTGATTGGGCGGAGATCGTGCTCCTGCCGGGTGATTGGGCGGACGAAGGCCTGCGGACGGCGGCGCGCAGCGACGACCTTCCCGGCAGCGACGTGTTTCTATTGCCCGAGTACTACGTCGCGGCTGCGGATCGTGTGGCGGGCGCAAAGGCCTGGGCGCTCGGGCTGGCGGCCGACGTGCCGACGGCTTCCGGAGGAACCGCGACCGGTAAATTCGAGGTCTTCGAACCGGCGTCGCGCGGCACGGAAATTCAGGCGGCGGCGATCCGGGAAGAACGGGCGCGCCTGCTGTCGATGCTCACGGCCCACGGCGGCGACTGGCACCGGTGGTCGGCGGAGGTCGCGCCCTTCGCCGCGGCGGTGAACGACGCGGCGGCGGCGGGAGGAGGTTTCCTCGCCGCCGATGGGAGGCTTTTCCGCCGGCTGCGTGGCGCCGATTGGAAGCGGGTCGCCAAGAATGGGGGCGAAGGCGCCGCCGCCCGGTTTCTGGTGGCGCTCCGCGATACGCTGGCGGCAGCGGGGTGCGATCTGATCGTCGTGCCCTACCCGATCCGCGAGGAGGTGGAGGCGGGTGGGCTCGGCGTGGGCGACCCGCCCGAGGACGGCGTGTTCACGCCCGCTCGGCTGCAGTACTTCGAGGCGCTCGCGGGGGCCGGGGTCGAGGTCGTGGATCTCGTTCCGGCCCTGCAAGAACGGCAGCTGGTGGAGCCCGTTTTTTACCCCCACAGCGACGGGCACCCCAACGATGCCGGTGTC
>CAZKYJ010001240.1:0-1506 GCA_964556355.1 uncultured Verrucomicrobiales bacterium
TTCACGATCAGCGAGGTGATCAGGAATCCGGAGATTACGAAGAAGATGTCCACCCCCGTGAAACCGCCCGGAACCAGAGCGGCATCCACGTGGAACAGTAGCACCGGAATGACGGCAACCGTTCTCAGACCATCGATGTGGGGGCGATATTGCATGCCTTGTGCATTCCCGATGCTACTCGCAAAATCATCTCTATCGACCAACTCGGTACTGCAACCGGTCCGGATGACACGCGTGGAACTTAGTCCCGCGACGCGCCCTTTTCCAGAGACGGTTTGTCCGGTCTTTCGCGCCGGGTAACCGGACGCGAAAGTGGCGATGCGCAATTCTGCCAATGGGTTGCACTTCGCCGAAGTCAGCCCTGGCACGGCAAAACCCGCGTAACTACCGAGGTTTCAGAACTGCCACGATATCAGGCGGGAGTTGTGTCACATGCTCGCCATGCGATCACTACACAGCCAATTCTCGCCCTGTCGGCGGAATTTTGCCCATCTCGAAACATGCCGACATGAAACTGTGATCCAACTAGGCGACCAACGTGTTAGGCAGAGCGGGTCGCGATCTGCTCCGCGAGCATGAGTTTGGAAACGGGGTGGAAGAAATCATGCATGGCAGGCGGTAGGCTTCTCTGGCTTGACGTAGCGAAGGGCGGAGCGATCATTCTTGTCGTGTTCCACCACGCGATCCTCCTGCTTTCGAAGCAGGGGCTTGCGCACCCGATCTATGCCGACATCGACTTCGCCCTCAAGCAGATGCGGATGCCGCTCTTCTTCCTCGCCTCGGGAATCGCGACGTCGTTCGTGATCCACCTGCCGCGACGCGAGTTCTTCGCCCGAAAACTCCTGCCGATCGCCTGGATCTTCATGTTCTGGTCGCTCGTCCTCGGGGTCGCGTTCGAAGGCGTAGCTTTTTCGCCCGCCCTGTCCGAAGGCGGAATTTTCGGATACGTCGCAGAGATCCTCCACGACCCGAACTACGGAATGTGGTTCGTCCTCGCCCTGGGCGGCATGTGCCTGATCGCGACCCTTGTCCGCGACGTCCCGCCCGCGATCGTCCTTATCGCCACGCTGGCGATGACGGTCCACAACGACCTGTCGCTGTACCCACGCCACTTCCCGGTCTATCCGGACTGGATGGTGCACAACTTCCTGAATTACAGCTTCTTCTTCTTCTTCGGCCTCTCCGGATGCCAGCTAATCAAGCGGCATACCGTGACCCGGACGCAAGTCATCGCACTCCTTGCCGCGGCGACAATGCTGTTCACGGTCCTGAACTTCCTTGGACATTACTCGACGCGGATTTTCGACCTGACGCAGACCTTCAGGGCGCTGAGCGGTGCGACCATCGGCTGCGCCGTGGCCATCCTGGTCTCGCGACTCGACATGTTCGGTCCCCTTTTCTCGTGGTTCGGAAAGCGGTCGCTCGGCGTGTTCGTGGGGCACGGGCTCTTCCTGATCCCGCTGGTGCAGCTTTTCTTCGGCGTTGCCGAAGACCTTCCGCCATGGG
>CAZKYJ010001241.1:0-1505 GCA_964556355.1 uncultured Verrucomicrobiales bacterium
GAGATCCTCGAGCGCCGCCTCGCGGAGGGCGCCATCTCCGTGGAGGAGTACCACGAGCGGCGAGAGCTCATCGCGGCCGGCGCCCGTGGCCGGGGCGGGACCGCCGCCGCCGATGAGCGAGCAACGCCCGGCGCGAGCGGAGGGGTGGATCCTTGAGCGAGCGAATCAAAGAGCGACCGGCCCCCGGAACGGACGTACTTACCTGACGAGTATCTGGTGTTTATCGAGACGAGAGGAAGGAGATCCTCATGACTTGGCACCTAGAGGGCAGCGCCTTCGAAACCTGTCCCTGTGACGTGGTGTGCCCCTGCGTCACTTCGGCGTTCACCGCGCCAGCCGACGTCGAGCGTTGCCATTTGGTCCTGAGCTTTCACATCGACTCAGGCGAGGTTGACGGTGTGGACGTGAGCGGCTTGAACGTGACGATGTTCGGCGATACACCCGCCATCATGGCGGAGGGTAACTGGCGTCTCGGCTGGTTCATGGACGCCGCTGCCTCGGAAGAGCAAGCGGAGAAGCTTCGGGCGGTCTTCTCCGGCCAGCTTGGAGGTCCGCCGTAGATATTTGCCCAGATGATGGGGGAGAACTTGGGCGTCGAGGTCGCCCCGATCGAGTACGCGGATGACGGGCGCCGCCATCGGGTGCGGATCGGTGACTTCGCAGAGATGGAGGTCGAGGACTTTGTCCCCCCGCAGAACCCGGAAGGCGAGGTCTTCAAGCTGACGAACGTGATCCACCCCGTGAACTCGACGCTGAACATCGCCCCGACAACCACATCGCGGTTCAACGCATTCGGGCACGAGTTCTCCTACGAGGGGAAGTACGGGCACTCGGCGCCCTTTTCGTGGGCGGCGTAGCGGGTCACTCCGCGTTCACCGTCCGCACGCGACACGCCCAAGATCAATGCCTTCGGCATCCGGTACAAGGCCAAGGCGGGCTTCTCCCGCTCTGAGTTCCCCCGGGAGGTCTGAGCGCGGCGAGTGCCGGCGCTCGTGAACGCTCATGGAATCGGCGACCATACGCCGCGCCCCGCCGCTTCCGGGCCTGATCCAGCTCGGCCTCATCGGATTGCTCGTCGGCCTCGCGGCGGTGGCGTGGGTGATCACGAACGACCAGATGGCCGGGATGGATGCCGGTCCGGGCACCGACACCGGAACGCTCGGGTTCTTCCTCGGGGTCTGGGTGGTGATGATGGCCGCGATGATGTTCCCGTCGATCGCGCCGATGGTCGTGATCTACGCGCGGATGCAGGGAGGGCGGCGGGAGCGGGGACAACCGGTGCCGATCGGGGCAACTCCATTGTTCGTCGCCGGGTACCTGCTCGCCTGGACCGCCGCCGGCCTGATCGCGTTCGCGGCGTTTGAGCTCGGCGGGGTCCTCACCGGCGATCTGTTCGCATGGGACAAGGTCGGGTCCTACCTCGCCGGCGGCATCGTCCTCGCGGCGGCCGTCTACCAGCTGACCCCGCTGAAGGACGCCTGCCTGCGGCACTGCCGCAGCCCGTT
>CAZKYJ010001242.1:0-1070 GCA_964556355.1 uncultured Verrucomicrobiales bacterium
ATCTGGTCGCCCTCCTTCTCGGTGAGCGACTGCGGCTGGACCGGGGGCGGCGGCGCGTCGGGCAGGGACGGCACGGCCGACGGGGACGCTGTCGCCTTTTTCCCGGAGGTCTGGCCCGACCCGTCCGAAGCGACAGTCGCGTCATCGGCTCCCTCGCCGAAAAACGAATCGGCCCGCTCCGCGTCGACCAGCAGGCGCTCCACCTCGAGGCGCAACTCGGCATCCTCCCCGCAGGCTTCGGCGAGGTAGGCCTCGCGACCTTCCGGCGGCATTTCGCGGGCTTCCGCGAACAACTCTTCGACTCGGGTATTGCTCATTTCACAAGGGCCAAGCGCCAACTCACGAAAAAAACGGACATCCTTTTCAGATTTTTTTCTCCAGCGCCCGATAGAGCCAGACCCTGGCCATCTCCCAGTGCCGGCGAACGGTCTTTTCATTGACCTCCAACAGGGCGGCGATCTCGGCATGGGTCATGCCGCCGAAAAAGCGCAGTTTCACGATCCGGGCCTTGATTTCGTCCTCCTCGTCGAGCTGGTCGAGCACCTCGTGAATCTCCAGGAGCCGGTCGTCCGGGAGCGTTGAAGTCACCGGCAGGTCGTTGTCCTCCAGCGGCGCCGAGGATTCACCACCCCCGCGCTTCGCGCTCAACCGTCGCCGCGCCGACTCCACCAGGATGCGGCGCATCGCCTCTGCGGCGAAGCCGTAGAACTCGGCCCGGTCGCGCCACTGCCGGGGGGCGTCCCGTTCCAGCCGCAGCCACGCCTCGTGCACCAGGGCGGTGGCGCCGAGCGTGTGCCCGGCCCGCTCGTTCCGCATCCGGGACCGGGCGATCTTTTTCAATTCCTCGTAGAGCGCCGCGAACTGTTCCGCGTCACGGGCGTCGGGCGAGTCGTTCAGCCAGCGGGTGTGATCGGCCATCGCCGGAGGATGATGCTCGGCTCACGGCGCGAAAGCCAGCCTATTCCTTGGAAGGAAAATTCCCCAGCGGATCACCGCGCGGCCGGTGACAAAGAAAGTGCTTATATGAAAGCGGAGAGGGAAGGAATTTCCGCCCAATCCCGCAACTCATT
>CAZKYJ010001242.1:1080-1504 GCA_964556355.1 uncultured Verrucomicrobiales bacterium
GAATCGAACCAACCTCGGCAAGGTTCACTTGTCGACAACGGTTTTGAAGACCGCGGGGCCCACCAGGTGCCCATCTCTCTCCTCGTGCTGCGGAGTCTGCCCCGGATCGAACCGGAGGTCAACGGCGATGACGCCGCACTCGCGGAAGAAGGGCGGAGGGACCGGCTCCGGGGAGTCTTCTCACCCTCTCGCTTCCCGAACCACGTCGGCGAGAATCGCGACGGCCGCGTCGACCTCCTTCTCCGTCGAGAAGATCGACAGCGAAAGCCGCAGGCTGCTGAAGGCCCGTTCGTCGGAGAAGCCCATCGCCTTCTGGACGTGGCTGGCCCGGTTCTTCCCGGTCATGCAGGCACTGCCGGCGGAACACTGCACCCCCGCCGCGTCCAGCTTCGGGAGCAGTTCCACCGCGACGCATCCCCCGAAG
>CAZKYJ010001243.1:0-253 GCA_964556355.1 uncultured Verrucomicrobiales bacterium
GTCCGGCTTGGTGGCGATGAGTTTCTCGATGGAGAAGGTGTTGTCATCGGTCGAAATCCAATAGCCGCCGGATGCCTTCCCAGGGTTGCATGTAGGTGAGAAACGGGAGACCGTCGACGGTCGCTTGTTGCCGGGCCGTGACTCCGTCAACCGCCGGCCCGTGCGCGACCATGTGTTCGAGCACGGCCTGCTGATGCCGCCGGTCCCGCTCGACAAGCGCGTCCAGCCGGCCCCGCAAAAGCGAGGTGGCCGC
>CAZKYJ010001243.1:263-1504 GCA_964556355.1 uncultured Verrucomicrobiales bacterium
GCGACTCGACAGGGGATGCGTCCGGTGTACTGCAAATGACGGGAGTCTTCTCGCCGCGCGCTCATCTCCTCATTGAATTCACCCAGGCCGCGGGTCGCGGCCAAATGTTGATGTGGAGCACCGATTGATAGGCGTTCGGTCGGTCCGGACACGGCGGGTCCCCCGTCGAGACGGCGATTGAGCTCTTCCCAGGCGATACTTCCCATGCCGATTTCGTTCGCCCCGTCGCCGATGCCGATCGTCTTTGCGTCCGGCGAAAACCGCTGCAACTCCTCAAAGAGACGGTGCAAGGGGGCCGTGTGTTCGTCGATAAGAGTTCCCCGCATGTTGTGACAACGATCGCGGAACTCCGGCGGAACGAGGATTTCAAACTCAGATGTCGGGCAAGGACCGCTGCGAGGTTGAGCACCCAGCGACTGAAGCGTGTGATTGGGACCGACCCGCTCCACGGCGATCAGGTGCGTCAATCCGCGACCGGGGCCGCGTGTGAAAAAGTCGTCCGGCGGTTCAATCCGGCCATTGGGGTAAATGTAGACGTCGTCCGCACCGAAGCGGTCTGCCTCGGCGGCGGCCATGACGGCGGCGGCACATGGTTCGTCGGTGAGGACCACCACCCGCATTCCCAGCGATCTCAGGGCACTCGCCAAGAGCATGGTCCCTGGGGGACCATCGGTCTCCGCAGCGGGCGGATCGGCGTGGGGGACGAAGAAACCGGTCACGAGGCCGACTGCGGCACCGAACTCGGCGAGGTGTGTTGCGGCCCGGGCGAGATGGCCGGAGCACAGCCGCCCCCACTCCGGCTCGCTGGCGATGAGCCCTCGTGCTCCGGGGTCGCGGTGGATCAGGCGGTCGAACTCGTCGATCAATCGAAGTGGCACTTCCCGGGGGACCTCGGTTGATATTTTCGAATGGCGCTCACAGAATACGCAAGTCGTCAGGCAGCCGGAGCAGCTTCTACCGCCCCTCCATCAGTGAACGCACAGGACGCTTCAGGATCAATGGTGCTCTCTGTTCATTAAGCACCGTCTCTCGAACCAGTCGCAGGGAGGGAACTCGTCGACGATTGATTCCCATGCCTGGGAATCGAGAAACCGGTCAGTTCTTGCTTCTGAGAAAAGCGCGCCCTTGGCCTCGATGTCGGTGTACTCGAACTCCCAGTGGATGTCTCCGCCGTCAGTGATGTCGGTGACCGTGATTGCCATGCCCATCTCGATGAGGGGCAAGTCTTGCTTTGGCATCGT
>CAZKYJ010001244.1:0-1503 GCA_964556355.1 uncultured Verrucomicrobiales bacterium
GTCATTCGGGAGCCTCCACGAAACGGACGAAGCCGAAGGGAGGTGACTTCGGTGAGTAGGCTCGCCATTCTTCTCGCTGTCCTGACGATGCTCGCCCTCATGGCCGCATCTGCAGCAAACGCTCATGGGCAACCAGTCTGGTCACCGCCGTGCGGAACTGGCGGAACTCTGAGCGTTCCAGGAGTCCTCGAGACTCCACCGGATGGCCTGACACATCTCTGCGGGCCATCGCCGCCAACGGCCTGAAATAGAAGTCGGACTCGATACCGAGGGAGTTATCACGGCGCTGCCGGAGGTGCGTGCGACCGACTCCCGCCGCGCCCGCCGGCACACATAGGAGGACAGGAGACGCAGACACCCGGCAAGTGTCCGGCCTACCCACGAAGGGAGAGAGGATGAAGAAGATCATCGTTCTACTCGCAACGCTGGTCGTGCTCGTGTTGGCGGCGGCACCGACGGCGTTCGCAGACCACGATCGCGGCCTCCACGGCGGTGGCGGTGGCGGTCACTTCGGAGTTCCTGGCGACGGCGGTGGCGGTGGCGGCGGCGGTCCCGAAGACGAAGACCTCGAGGGCGGCCGCGGTGGCGGCACGGGCATCGCTGGCGGGGGCGGGTTCGGTAGCGGTGGCGGGGGTGGCGTCGGCGGCAGCAGCCCCTAGACCCCGAACGAACGAAAGGGGACACCATGAAGAAGTTACTCGCGCTCGTCGTATCACTTGTCGTTTTCGCAGCGCTCGCCGTGCCCGCGCTTGCAGTGCGGGAGGCACCCGACCCCGCCGGGTCTGCAAACCCCGACCCGCCGACGGGCAGTGCTGACCCGTCTTGCGTGAATGTCGGGACCGTCGAGCATGAGCGGGGCATAAACACGGCTGAAGACACCCTGAAAAGCGTTGTCAGCAAGGACGAATGTGATTAGGGCGGCACAGCTGGCTGTGAGGAGGGGCCGCCTTCGGGCGGCCCCTCTGCTTGGTACGCCCGGCATGGCCAGCAGCGTGGGGGTGCACGTCCCCCGTGGAGGTTGATGGCACCAAACACAAGCGGAAGGCAACTGCTCCGTCGCGAGGCTTGGTGGGGAGGAAGCCAGAAGCGAAATCGCGACTCGACGAACAGAAACCACATAGAATGCGGATCGGCCCGGGCGAGCCGGCCAACCACGGCGAAGCCCGATGCCATCAAGGGGCCGCAACGTAGATGCGGCGAGGATGCGAGGAAGGTCGCTGGCCTTATCCGGGGAGATCTCCGCGGGTGTCCCGCGATGCCCGTCCACCGTGATCGTCGGGTGGCAGGGACGGCCAGGGCCGCAAGGCCCGGGTCCGCCGTGGAGAAGTCAGCAGAGGCCGTAGTACCGGCGGGGATCGTAAGCTGGGAAGGGCCGAACGCGAAGCCGAGGGAAAGGACGCCCGTGCTCGCGGGAGTCGCGATGAACGCAGCCAACCCCAACAGGGGCCTTTGCGGGAAGGCCAGACGGTGAAGCCTGACAGCCCCCGCCGAGAGCAGAGCGGC